>DATEEV010000383.1:0-26544 GCA_035281005.1 Microthrixaceae bacterium
GAGCGCACCGAGGACCGGCTCGACGATGTCGTCGACGGCCAGCGCGTCGACATCCGCGATCGATGGGTCGTTGTCGGGGAGCGAGAACAGGTCGGTGTCGATCACGCCGGGCTGGATGACCCGCACGTCCACTTCGCGGCCAGCGACGACGAGATCGACGCACAGCGACTCGGCGAACGCGGTGATCGCCGCCTTCGACGCGGCGTAGACCGCCTCGGACGGCGGCGCGAGGCGCGCCGCGACCGATCCGATGAACACGACGGCGCCCTTCGAGGCCGTCAGGTCGTCGAGGAGGGCGAGCGTGAGGCGGATGGGCGATTCGAGGTTCACGCGCAACACATCGGCGACCTCGTCGGGTCGGTGCTCCCAGGCCCATCTTCGTTTGGGGATGCCGGCGTTGTTGACCAGCAGGTCCAGACCGCCGAGCTCGTCGCGCACGGTCGCGGCGAACGCGTCGATGCCGGCGAGATCGCCGAGGTCAACGGTCCATGACCGGCTGTCGGGTGACGACGCCTGCATTCGGGCCGCCACCACCGCGAGACGATCCGCTCGACGACCGCAGATCCCGACCGCCGCGCCCCGTTCGGCGAACCCGACGGCGAGCGCCTCGCCGATGCCCGACGATCCCCCGGTGACCAGCACCCGTTTGCCGCTGACGTCCACGCTGCCTCCCGAACCTGCTGCGCAGCTGTGCTTCGCTACGGCGAGCGATCGGCTGCGCGGCGACTGTATCCGCCGCACCGCTGGCCCCGAACGGAGCTCAGCTCACCGGCGTGAGGTTGGCGAAGGCTCGCGCCCGATCGATCTGTTCCTGGCGTTCGCCCGCCCGCTCGGTGCCGACCACCTCGTAGTCGGCCGCGTACTCGGGTCGGACCCCGCCGTGCTCGTCGATCAGCCACGGCATCGCCAGCCGCCGCGGGACCCTCACGCGTTCGGGACGCGACCGGGTGCGGAACACGATGTCCCACAACGGGATCGTGACGCCCTGGTTCATCATCGGGTGGCCGAAGTGGTGCTGGAAGTGGTGCTTGCGCAGCCACGCCTCCCAGCCGTTGCGCGGCCCGCGCAGGTGCGCGGCGCGGTGATGCCACTCATAGAAGTAGTAGGCGAGCGCCCAACCCAGGCCGACGCCCCAGCCGATCGCGGCCTGGGTGAGCAGGCCGGCGGCGACACCCCACGCGACGCCGGTCAGCGCGATCCCGAACCACACCAGGCCGAGCAGCCAGTCGAAGCTCCAACTCGCCTTCACGTGGTGCTCGAGGTGCTCACGCGACCCGATGCCGACGCCTCTCATGGCGTGGAAGGCCCAACGGTGCAGCACGTACTCGAACAGGAACCACCAGAACGCCCCCGCCACGAACCCCGCTGCCACCAGCGTCAAACCGGTGCTCATGACGCCATCGTACCAAGGAGTGAACTGGATTCACAAAAGAATCTTCACTCCCGCCGCAACGCTTGTGGGATCACGTCCTCGGGCCGCCTACGGGGGGCCGAGCCCACCTCCAGGACCACCCCGCGAACCTCGCCATCGAAGGCGAACGGCGGACGGTAGGTGTCCACCACCGGGAACCCGGAGTCGCGACCCACCAGCAGGCCGGCCCCGCCGATCTGCCACCGGAACGGAAGGTCGCCCGACACCCGACCGGCCGCCACCTCCGCGCCGTCGACCTCGAGGGTGAGCGGGCCCCCGCCTGGGTCCTCGCGGGTGTAGGTCACGCGCACCTCACGATCACCGGCCGACAGGGCCTTGGGCGACACGACCTCGTCGATCTGCCCGAACCGGTTCACCACGAAGCTCGGTCGGCCGTCGATCACGAGCAGCGCCCATCCGTTCGACCAGTCGCCCAACGCGCACACCACTCCCGCAATCGTCGCTGCACACCGCAGGCTCGCGGTGAGTCGGAACCCGCCACCCATCGGGGGCAACAGGTCCTCGGCCACTCCCCCGCCGCCGGCGCGCAGGTCGGCCCGGGTGCGAATCCCTCCGGGGTTGGGCTCGATCGCGACCGCCCGCGCGATGAAGCCGTCCTCGAGCGGGAAGACCATGTTCGCCTCGGCCTCACGCTCCCACCGGTCGACGAGCTGGGCCAGCACCTCGGGACGCTCGTCCGCGAGGTCGACCGCCTCGGCCGCGTCGGTGCGCAGGTCGAACAGTGCCCAGGTGTCGTCGTCGAAGGCGTGGCCGCCACCCAACGCGTCGAGCTCGACGCTGAGCTGGCGGCCGACGTGATCGGTCGTGGCCTTCCAGCCGTCGTGGTAGATCGCGCGGCTGCCCAGCATCTCGAAGTACTGCGTGTGCCGGGGTGCCGGCGCGTCGGGCGCGTCGAACGTGTCAGCCAGTGACGCGCCGTCGACGCGCTGTTGCTCGACGCCGTCGACGACGTCGGGCCACTCGACGCCGACCAGGTCGAGGATCGTCGGTGCGAGGTCGATCGCGTGGCAGAACTGCGAGCGCACCTCACCCTCGGCCTCGATGCCGTTCGGCCACGACACGACCAGCGGCGTGCGCACCCCACCCAGCCACGTGTAGCGCTTCCACAACCGGAACGGCGTGTTGCCCGCCCACGCCCATCCCCAGGCGTAGTGGTTGTAGGCGCGGTGCCCGCCGAGCTCGTCGATGTTCGCGACCAGTTCCTCGACGTCGTCGATCATGTCGTGGGTGAAGCGATGCTCGTTGAACGACCCGCTCGGACCGCCCTCGGCGCTGGCGCCGTTGTCGGAGATCAGCATCACGACGGTGCCGTCGAGCACTCCGGTCGCCTCGAGGTGACCGAGCACCCGCCCGATGTGGTGGTCGGTGTGGGCGAGGAACCCGGCGAAGACCTCCATCATGCGAGCGAACACGGCGCGCCGGTCGTCGCCGAGCGAGTCCCACGCCTCGACCCAAGGGGGCCGCTCGGGCAGCGTGGTGTCGTCCGGGACGATGCCGAGCTCGACCTGCCGGGCGAAGACCTCGTCGCGGTAGGCGTCCCATCCGTCGTCGAAGCGGCCGCGGAACCGCTCGATCCATTCGGGCGGCGCCTGGTGCGGGGCGTGCATCGCCCCCGTCGCGAGGTAGAGGAAGAACGGCTTGTCGGGTGTGGCCTGTTGCTGGTCCTGGACGAGCCGGATCGCCTGGTCGGCAAGATCCTCGGTGACGTGATAGCCGTCCTCCGGCGTCGCCGGCGGGTCGACGAACCCGTTGTCGCGCACGAGGTCGGGCGTCCATTGGTTGGTGTCGCCGTTGAGGAAGCCGTAGTACCGCTCGAAGCCGAGGCCGAGCGGCCAGTGCGTGAACGGGCCCGACGCGCTCTGGTCCCACCGCGGCGCCAGGTGCCACTTGCCCACCGCGAAGGTCGAGTAGCCGGCGTCGCGCAGCACCCGGGGCAACGTCGCTGCCGAGTCCGGGATGCGAGTGGTGTAGCCGGGGAATCCCGTGGGGATGTCGGTGAGGAAGCCCATGCCGACCGCGTGGTGGTTGCGGCCGGTGAGCAGCGCGGCGCGCGTCGGCGAACACAGGGCGGTGACGTGGAACTGGCGATAGCGCAGGCCACGGTCGGCCAACCGGTCGATGTTGGGGGTCTCGACCCTTCCGCCGAAGCACCCGAGCTGGGAGAAGCCGAGGTCGTCCAACACGATGACCACCACGTTCGGAGCGCCCTCGGGAGCCTTCGGCGCGGGCTCGAACGAGGGCGTGGAGTCGGCGATCGTGCGACCGATGCGGGCCGGGGCGCGATGCTCGGGCCCTCGGTGCTCAGGCAGAGTCATCGCCGCACGTTATTCAGCCCGGCCCGCGACTCAGGGGCTCGAACACCCCGATGCCGTCGGGGAACGCCAGACCCGCGCCCATCACCTCGGGTGGTTGGGGCTCGCCGTCGACGAAGCGGATCCGCCGCACCGTGCCGGTGCCGGCGCCCGGTCCCGGCAGCTCACCCGGCGTGGCGACGATCCCGATGTCGGCGTAGTAGAGGGTGCCGTCACGGTCGGTGCCGATGCCGAGCGGCGTGCCGGTCGAGTAGGGCTTCTCGCCGATCGTCTCGCCGGCGGGCGGCGACAGCACCGTCCGGCGATAGACGCCGTCCGCGTCGTACTCATTGATGATGCCGGTGAACACGCTCGAGATGTAGACGCCGCCGTCGGCTGCCGCCGCGATGCCGGCGGGCGTGCTGAGGCCGTGATCGCCGCTGGCCACGAACGTCGTCTTGTTCACGGCGTCGGCCATCGGGGCGCCGGTCGCGTCCTCCTTCCCGCAGCCTCCCGCCGCGTCGGGGCCGGTCGGGAACGGCGGTGAGTAGCGGTAGACGTCGCCGCGCGACGACGCGACGAGCACCTCGTCGTCGGGACCGACGTAGATCGACTGGGCGGTGGCGAGCGCGACGTCGAGCTTGCAGTACTGGACCTCACGGGTGTCGAACGGGCCGAACCAGACGATGAGCTGTCCCGTCCCCGGGCCGAGCGCCTGGTTGCCGATGTCGGTGGTGAGCACCCGATCACCCGAGATGATCCCGCAGCCATAGTTCTCCGCGTTGTTATCGCCCTCCTGATAGGTGGGGGTGAGCTTGCCCACCTGGCGCGCCCCGAGCCCGCCGACCGCGACGTCCTCGCTGCCTGGGGCAGCGCCGTGGAGCTCGAAGATGCCCCAGCCGGGCGGCGGGTCGGGTTGGTTGGTGTCCTCGCCGGCGATGAAGCGGCCCGACCCGTCGGGCCAGAAGCAGATCTGCGCGTTGATGTCGGTGCCGTCGGGATCGGCCGAGCTCGCGGGGACCGCGTCACGGCCGGTGATCACGCGTTGGGTCGCGAAGGTGCCGTTGGCGTCAGGTTCGGTGGCGTACGCGTCGAGGTGGTTGCCCTGGCCGTTGAACACGATCGGCGCGGCGGTCGCGACGGTGGTCGACGTCGCGTCGACGTCGGCGTCCGACGACGGGTCGTCGTCGTCGGAACAGCCGGCAACGACGAGCAAGCACAACGTGAGAGCGAGAGCAGCAGCACGCATTGCTCAGCCTTTCGGGACGAGGGGCGGGTCGAACCCCTGGGTCGTGACGAAGCGGTCGATGCCGTCCTGGAGCGTCGGCGGCGTGTCGGCGTCGGCGAACGCGACCACGGTGATGCGGGTGTAGCGATCGGCGGGCCGGTCGATCTGGTCCGTGGTGCAGCCCGGCTCGTCCTCGGTGAAGGTGCACAGCACGCTGCCCGACTGAGGCTGGTCGTCGCGGGTCGAGATGAAGGCGCCGTACACGGTCGCCCCGACCTCCGACGCGGCGCTGCCGGGTCGCACCCACGCGTCGGGCGGTCCCAGGCCCGACGCGACGAGCTCGAATCGGAACGGGTCGGGGGTGATCTCGATCGAGATCTTCGGATCGGTGCCCGGTGGCGGCTCCTTCAGCCGGGTGGGCAGTTCGCATGGCGCGCCGATGCACGCGCCCGCGACCGGCTGCAAGGCGATGACGGCGGGCCCGGCGTCGGGCAGCGTGGTCTCGGTCGTCTCCGGCGGTTGCTCCCCCGGCTCGAGCACGCGGAACGCCTGCATGCCCGCGGCGGCGCTGGGCGTCTCGGTGCCCGGCTCGCGGAACCCGACACCGACGTAGAGCTCGCGGCCGGCGATCGCCGGGCCCGACGACGACACGGCTCGCGTCGCGGTCGACCAGACGACCTCGCCGTCGTCGAGGCGGAAGGTGCGAAGGGTCTGGTCGACCCCGGTGAGGAACGCCAGCTCGGGGGTGGCCGCGGTCGCGGCGTAGGTGCCCGACGGCTCCGAGTTCTGCCACAACACGTCGCCGGTGGCAGCGTCGAACCCGTGGGCACACGGGCAGTCGCCGATGGCGGTCCCGCCGACGACGACACCGGAGGCGACCGAGGTGGCGCCGATGAACCCGCCGAACGCGAAGCCGTCGTCGTCGGAGTCCTGACGCTGGGCCTCGGCCTTCCAGATCAGCTCACCGGTGCCGCGGTCGACCACGTAGTACCAGCCGTCCTTGTTGCCGAGGCCGACGACCGCTCGGCCATCGATCTCGTACAAGTTGGGCGCGCCGGCGAAGTCCCAGTCCTGGTTGTTGCCCTTTTCGTGGGGTTGGTAGCTCCAGTTCGGCTCGCCGGTCGCGAGGTCGAGCGAGACGATCGCCTCGCTGTACTCGCTCCAGCTCTCGGGCCTCGGGCAGTTCGCGGTGCCGACGATCACGGTGCCGACGTCCTCGTCGATCGCGGGAGCGCCCCACACGTCACCGCAACCGCCGGGCGGCAGGCCAGCCTCGGGGTCCCAGTACCACTGCTGTTCGCCGGTGGTGAGATCGAGCGAGACGACGCCGGCACGGCGGGTCGGGTCGTTGTGCACGTCGAAGCCGACGACGACGCGGTCACCGGTGATCGCGACGCCGCCCTCGATCTCCGAGGTGTCCTCCGGGTCGGCGGGATCGCCGAGGACGTGGCGCCACACCTCGGTGCCGTTGGAACGCTCGAGCGCGTAGACGGTACGGCCACCGCCGAAGACGACGACGTCGCGACCGTCGATGGTGGCGAGCGCAGGGGTGGCGGTGATCTGGCCCGCGTAGACGTTGGGGTGCACGTCGGTCTGGACGCTCCACTCGAGCGCGCCGTCCGCGCGGTTCACGCCGTAGAACAGCCCCGACCAGTCGCCGAAGTAGAGCCGCTCGGCGTCGACCGCGGGTGCGGAGGTGACCTCCTGAGCGGTGGGCAGGAACCACATCTCAGTCAGGCGCTCGACGTTGTCCGCGTCGATGGTCTCGGCGCAGCTCGTGGCGTGGTTGCGGGCGTTGGAGCCCCCGGCGGTCGGCCAGTCACATGCCTCGGCGGAGCCGCCGGTGTCGACCCGCTCGGCGCGGTCCGGCTCGTCGTCCGCGCACGCGGAGGCGACCAACGCCAGCACGCACCACACCAACGCGACCCCTCGAACCATCCTCAACCCCCCGGTCGGACCGCGTGACCTTACCTGACACGCGTGTCAGGTCGGCCGGACACTTCGAGCCTCGGGCCGGCGCGACTCCGGCGCGGGCTTCTTGCTGGCAGGCAGTCCGATCCCGTACCTTCACCCGCCATGGTCGACCCGGGGAAAACGCCATCACTGCTCCTGGAGCCTGATCCAGAGCGGATCCCCCGGCTGGCGGGCGTGGAACGTCCGCTGTTCGACTACCTCGCGGCCAACGTGTGGCGCGCGGATGACCCCTTCGTCGAGACCTGGATCGAGTACGAGGAGTCCCAGCCCGATAAGGCCGTGGCTGCGGTGGACCGGCTGCCGATCGACGGGCTCGACGGCAAGCGGGTCCTCGACGTCGGGTCGCAGAACGGCGCCGTGCTCGTCGAGCTGGCCCGCCGCGGCGCGGTGGCCACCGGCATCGAGATCGATCCAGGCTACGTCGAGGCCGCCCGCATCCGCCTCGACTGCCACGGCATGAGCGCCGAGCCGGTCACCGCGTCAGCGACCGACATGCCGTTCGAGGACGAGACGTTCGATCTGGTGATGTCGGCCGACGTCATCGAGCACGTCGACGACAAGTGGCGCACGATCACCGAGTCGGCCCGGGTGCTCAAGCCCGGCGGCGTCCTGCTCATCGTGGCGCCGCTGCGCTTCGCGGCGAAGCACGTGCTGCGCGACCCCCACTACGGCAAGCCCGTCATCGCCCTGCTGCCCGGAAAGCTGGCCGGGACGATCGGCACTCGCTGGATGGGGCTCATGGAATACGAGGTCGAGACGTTGCCGACCGTCGCCGGGCTCAAGCGGCTGCTGCGCAAGGCCGGCCTCAAGGTCGAGTCGTCGAGCCTCGCGGACGGCCACTGGCTCACGACGCTGCCTGGCCCGCTCGCCACGATGGGCGACGAGTTGCGGCACTACTGCTGCATCGTCTCCCGCAAGCCCGTCTGAATCAGTCGAGGAGTCGAGCGACGAAGCCGGTGGACCCGCCGTCGATACGCCTCCGCTCGGGGAGCCGACCATCACCGCCGTTGGGCCGACATACCCGCCAGAGGAGCTCGCCGCCCGCAAGCTCCTCGCCCTGTTCAACCGGGCGGAAGCCCGGGACCTCGTCGACGTTCATGCCCTGTCCAAGCGCTTCGATTTGGACGAGCTCATCGACCTCGCTGCCCGGGTCGACGGCGCCTTCACGCCGATGCTGCTCGCCGAGATGCTGGCGTCCCACAGCCCTTCACCGACGACGACATCGCCCAAGTCGGCGGCGATCCGCCGCACCTGCGTGCATTCGCCGATGAGTGGCGAACCCAGTTCGCGGACAGCGAGAGCTAGGGCGATCCGTTGTCAGTTGCCCTCACTCCAGAGGCGTCGCCGTGCTGGGCCGCAGACAGCACGGGGCCTAGGTCGAGGGCAATCGTTCGAGCTGAAGGTCGGCCGGCACCGGCTGCACTACTCCGTCATCACCAGAGCGGAGCTGTTCGCCGGGACCACTGCCTCCGACGCCGTCACCCAGCTTCTCGCGCCACTGAACGAGGTGACCGTGGGCCGCGACATCGCAGAGCGGGCGGGGCGCATAGGCCGGGATACCGGCGTCCGACTCCCGGATGACTGATCGCCGCGACCGCGATCGAGGAACGACTGCTGTTGGCGACCCGGAACCGTGGCGATTTCGAACGGGTGCGAGGCCTCCGCTTCCGAGCCCTCGGCTGACGGACCGACTCAGAATCCCAAAACCCATCACCGACCGAGCGCAACGTGGCGACCGACGCCACGTATGACCGCCAGAACGGAAGGCAAACGGAGGGGTCAGGCGACGGTCCAGGTGGGGGCCGACGTGATCAGCTCACGCAGGTCACCGGGGCCCTGACGCTCGACCTCGGCCGCGATCTGGGCCTGCACCTCGAGCTCGTAGACCGGCCGGTCCACGTCGCGGAACACGCCGACCGGGGTCGGCATCGTCGGTCCGGTCGAGATGCGGCTCAGCGCGAACGCGAGCGTCGGGTCGACCCGGTGCTCGTCGTGCACCAACAGCCGGTCCTCGCCCAACTCCGCGACTTCGCACACGTAGGGCTCACCGAACTCGTTCACCGCGACGCCGTGCTGGCCCTCCTGGCCGAAGCGGATCGGCTCGCCGTGCACCAGCGGGATCAACATGTCGGGCCGCGAGTCGCGCTTGAGGATGCCGTCGAACGCGCCGTCGTTGAACACGTTGCAGTTCTGGTACACCTCGACGAACGCGGCGCCCTTGTGCTCGCTGGCCCGCCGGAAGATCTCCATCATGTGCTTGCGGTCCATGTCGTGGGTGCGAGCCACGAACGTCGACTCGGCCCCGATCGCCACCGAGATCGGGTTGAACGGGTGATCGATCGAGCCGAACGGCGTGGACTTCGTCACCTTCCCCAGCTCCGACGTCGGCGAGTACTGCCCCTTGGTCAACCCGTAGATCTGGTTGTTGAACATCAGGATCTTCAGGTTCACGTTGCGGCGCAGCGCGTGAATCAGGTGGTTGCCACCGATCGACAACATGTCGCCGTCGCCGCCGATCACCCACACGTGCAGGTCCGGCCTCGTCATCGCGACACCGGTCGCGACCGCGGGCGCACGCCCGTGGATCGAGTGCAGCCCGTAGGTGTTCATGTAGTACGGCAGCCGGGCGGCACACCCGATCCCCGACACGAACACCATCTCCTCGGGCTTGATGTCGAGCTCGGGCAACAGGAACTGGATCGCCGCGAGGATCCCGTAGTCACCACACCCCGGACACCAACGGACCTCCTGGTCGGACTCGAAGTCCTTCCGGGTGAGCGTCACCGCCTGCTCACTCATCACTGCAACTCCTTGAGCTCGAGGAGGATCCGATCCTCCATCTCGGCAGCACCGAACGGCACGCCCGAGACCTTGTTGAACATCTGCGCGTCCACGAGGAACTCGGCCCGCACCAGCATCGCGAGCTGGCCCAGGTTCATCTCGGGGATCAGCACCCGCTCGTAGCGCGCCAGCACCTCACCGAGATCGGCCGGGAACGGGTTGAGGTGTGTCAGGTGGGCACGCGCCACCGCGTCGCCGCGGGCTCGAACCCGACGGACCCCGGCCTTGATCGCGCCCCAAGTGGATCCCCACCCCAGCACCAACAACTCGGCGCCGTCCTCATGGTCGAGGTGCACGCCGGGGATGTCGTTCGCGATGCCGGCGACCTTGTCGGCGCGGATATGGACCATCTTGTCGTGGTTCTCGGGCTGGTAGCTGATGTTGCCGGTGCCGTCCTCCTTCTCGATGCCACCGATGCGGTGCTGGAGGCCGGGCGTGCCGGGGATCGCCCACGGTCGGGCCAACGTCTCGGGGTCGCGCAGGTACGGCCAGAACTCCTCGCCGTGGTTCAGCTCCGTCGCGAACGACACCGAGATGTCGGGCAGCGCGTCGAAGTCGGGCAACAGCCAGGGCTCGGCGCCGTTGGCCAGGTACCCGTCGGAGAGGATGATCACCGGCGTGCGGTACTTGAGCGCGATGCGTGCCGCCTCGATCGTGATCTCGAAGCAGTGTGAAGGCGACCGGGGCGCCACGATCGGCAGCGGCGACTCGCCGTGCCGGCCGAAGTAGGCCAGCAACAGGTCGGTCTGCTCGGTCTTGGTCGGCATGCCCGTCGACGGCCCGGCGCGCTGCACGTCGACGATCAGCATCGGCAGCTCGAGGCTGACCGCGAGCCCGATCGCCTCGGACTTGAGGTCGAGGCCCGGCCCCGAGGTGCCCGTGACCGCGAGGCTGCCCGAGAAGGAAGCGCCGAGCGCGATGGCCGCGGCGGAGATCTCGTCCTCCGCCTGAAGCGTCTTCACGCCGAAGTGCTTCAACTTCGACAGCTCGTGGAGGATGTCCGATGCCGGGGTGATCGGATAGCTGGCGTACACCATCGGCAGCTTTGACTGCTGCGACGCGGCGACGAGTCCGTAGGCCAGCGCGGTGTTGCCGATCACGTTGCGATACGTGCCCGAGGGCAAAGTGGCGGGCAGCACTTCGTAGGGGTGGTCGAACAGCTCGGCGGTCTCGCCGAAGTTCCGGCCGGCCTTGAACGCGGCGATGTTGGCGTCGCGCACCTGGGGCCGCTTGGCGTACTTCACGTCGAGCCACTCGACGATCGGCTTGACCGGCCGCGTGTACATCCAGCAGATGAGGCCGAGCGCGAAGAAGTTCTTCGAGCGCTCGGCATCTCGCCGCTTGACGCCCAGGTCCTTGGTGGCCTCGATCGTGATCGAGGTCATCGGCACCTGGTACACGGTGTACGCCGCGAGCGATCCGTCGTCGAGCGGGTTCGACCCGTAGTTCGCCTTCTCCAGATCACGTTCCTCGAAGCTGTCGCTGTTGACGATCACCGTCGACCCCTGACTGAGGTCGTCGAGGTTCGCCTTCAACGCCGCCGGGTTCATCGCCACCAACACGTTGGGCGAGTCGCCCGGGGTGACGATGTCGTGGTCCGAGATGTGCACCTGGAACGACGAGACACCGGCGACGGTGCCTGCGGGCGCCCGGATCTCGGCCGGGAAGTTGGGCAGGGTTGCCAGGTCGTTTCCGAAAGCCGCGGACAATTCGGTGAACCGATCGCCCACGAGCTGCATACCGTCGCCGGAATCACCGGCGAACCGGATCACGACCCGGTCCAAAGTGGTGGAGCTCACATCGCGGGAGACTATCGGCACTATCTACGAAAGAGGTGACGCTTTCGTCATGTACTTCCCATCGGTACGGTTCGGCCGGAAGTGACCGCGCCGCTACCATCACCGACGGTGACGTCTCGCACCCGCCGAGGAGCCCACCAACCTCGCATCGGTGTGGTGGGTGGCGGCCAGCTCGCACGGATGCTGGCGCATGCGGCGGATCGGCTCGATCTCGAGCTCGTGGCCCTCGCGAAGCCGACCGACACCTCGCTCCTGGGCCGTCACGGCGTCGTGGTCGCCGACCCCGACGAGCCGGGCGTGCTCGAGTCGTTCGCGGCCGACGTCGACGTGTTGACCTTCGAGCACGAGCTGGTCGATCCCGACGCGTTGGCACGCATCGAGGCGACCGGGGTCCCCGTCCGGCCGGGGCCCGGCGTGTTGGCGCTCGCCAACAAGGCGACCCAGCGCCGGACGTTGGGCGACCTCGGCTTCCCCGTGCCACCGTTCGTCGTCGCCACGTCCCGCGACGACGTCGAGTCGTTCGCGGCCGCGCATCCCGGCGGCATCGTGGTGAAGACCGCGACCGGCGGCTACGACGGCCGCGGGGTGTACGTGCTCGACGATCGAAACCTGGACGGAGTGCCCGAGGAGCTCTTCGACGGCCGCCAGCTCGTCGTCGAGCCCCGTCTCGACATCGAGTGCGAGCTGGCCGTGCTGGTGGCGCGCCGCCCGGGCGGGGAATCGGTCGTGTATCCCGTCGTCGAGACGGTCCAGCGACGCGGAATGTGCCGCGAAGTGCTCGTGCCATCGGGACGCTCCGCCTCGGTGGACGCCGCCGCGAGCGAAGTGGGTGCCGCGATCGCGGACGCCATCGGCGCCGTCGGGATGCTCGCGATCGAGCTGTTCGTCGTCGACGGGGTCGTGACCATCAACGAGCTGGCGCCGCGGGTCCACAACAGCGGGCACCTCACGATCGAGGCGTGCGTCACGTCGCAGTTCGAGAACCAGCTTCGGGCCGTCGCGGACCTGCCGCTCGGCTCGCCCGAGCTCCGGGTGCCGGCCGCCGCGATGGTCAACGTGGTGGGCGACGAGCTGGGCACCGATCCCCACGACCACCTCGTCGACGGCCTCGTCGCCGGCGACGCGTCGGTGCACCTCTACGCCAAGGCACCACGGCCCGAGCGGAAGATCGGTCATGTGACGGCCACCGCTGCCGATCGCGAGACGGCACGGAAGCAGGCTGCCGCGGTCGTGGACGCCCTCATGACACCGAGCACACCGGAGGCCCGATGACCACCTCGCCCACCGTCGCGATCGTGATGGGCAGCGACTCCGACCTCGACACGATGCAGCCGGCAGCCGACGTGCTGGCCGAGCTCGGCGTCCCCACCGAGGTGCGAGTCGTGTCCGCCCATCGCACGCCCTTCGACATGGTCGACTTCGGCCGGACCGCGATCGAACGGGGTCTGCGCGTGATCATCGCCGGCGCCGGAGGCGCGGCTCACCTCCCCGGCATGCTCGCCGCGTGCACGACCCTGCCGGTGATCGGCGTCCCCGTCGGGCGCCCGCCCCTCGACGGGATGGACTCGCTGTTGTCGATCGTGCAGATGCCGACGGGCGTGCCCGTGGCGACCGTGGCGATCAATGCCGCCGCGAACGCCGGCCTGCTCGCCGCGCGCATCCTCGCGCTCGGCGACGACGACCTCGCCGCCCGGGTGGCAACCCACCGCGAGGGCCAGGCGACGAAGGCCCGTTCCGCGGATGCCCGACTCCGCGATCGCTGAGCCCCGACGCGCGTCGGGCTCGGCCCAGGCGCGTTCCACGGTCCGTGGCGTCCTCTGGCTGCAGGTCCTCGCGAACGGGATCGGGATGGTGGCCGTCGCGCTCTACCTGCGGTTCCTGGTCCCCGTCCCCACCGAGCAGGTCACCGAGCTCAACCTGGTCGTCTTCACGGTCTACCTCGGCGCGGTGCTCGTGGTCGCCCTGCCGATCAACGTCTGGCTGCTGCGCCGAGCGGTGTCGTGGGTGCGGCTCGGCCGCCGCCCGACCGACCGCCAGCGCACGCTCGTGTTCTGGCTCCCACTCATCGAGACGGCGTCGGCCCTGGTCACCTGGTTGGCCGCAGCCGTGCTGTTCGGACTGGTCAACACCGGTGCCCGCCGCGTCTCGGTGGGGATCCTGCTCGCAGGGATCGTGACCTGTGCGTTCCTCTACCTGCTGCTCGAGGCGCACTTCCGGCCCGTGTTCGCGCTGGCGCTCGAGGATGCCGACCTCCCGGAGAACCGCCGCGACGTGCTGCCCCGGTTGATGCTCGCCTGGCTGCTCGGCAGTGGCATCCCGTTGGCGGCGCTCGGCCTCAGCCCGATCCTCGACCCGATCGTCGACGCGGAGGATCGACTGCCCTGGCTCGCGCTCGCCGGTGTGATCGCGGGCGGCGTGGTGATGGGCATCGCCGCGGTCTCTGTCGCACGGCCGCTCAACCGTGTTCGCGACGCCCTGCGCGAGGTCGAGCGGGGCAACCTCGCCGTGCACCTCCCCGTCGACGACCTGGGCGAGCTGGGCCGGCTCGCCGAAGGCGTCAACGATCTCGTCGACGGGCTGCGCGAGCGCGACGAGCTCGTCGACCTCTTCGGACGACAGGTCGGCGAGGCCGGCCTCGCCGTCGCGTCCGGGCTCGACGCCGTGGGGCGGCCGGGCGAGGCCCGTGAGGTGACGGTGCTCTTCGTCGACCTGCGCGGCTACACCCGCTACAGCGAGCACCACGCGCCGGCACAGGTCGTCGAGATGCTGAACCGCTTCTTCCGGGTGGTGGTGGCGGTGGTCAACCGCGAAGGCGGATGGGTGAACAAGTTCGAGGGTGACGCCGCGTTGTGCCTGTTCGGCGCTCCACAGGACCAGCCCGACCATGCCGAGCGGGCCCTTCGAGCGGCGAACGGCCTCCCGAAGGAGCTGTCCCGTGACCCCGATGTGCTGCCCGCGGGCATCGGCGTTGCGACCGGTGACGTCATCGCGGGCTTCGTCGGCACTGCCGAGCGGTTCGAGTACACGGTGATCGGTGACGTCGTGAACCTGGCGTCGCGCCTGTGCGAGGACGCGAAGCGCAGCCCGATGGGCGTGCTCGCGGGACGCGCCACCATCGAGCGCGCCGGTTGGCCCGACCACTGGCTCTCGGGAGGAACGCGCCGGATCCGGGGCCGCACCGACCGGGTCGAGGTGTTCAGCCCCCGCCGCAGATCCTGATGGCCTCGTCGCTTCGGCTCAGGCTCGCCCTCGGCTGCGCCTCGGGCTTCTTCGCCTCCGCTCCTCGACTACGGGATGGCCATCTTCGACAGCGGGGCGAAGCCGTTCGCGAACGCCTCCGCGTCGTCGGCCGGCGTCGCCATCGTCGACGAGCAGTTCACCGGCGTGGCGAGGTCGGTGTCGTCGGTCGCGAGTGGCACCTCCACCCTGCCGCGAACCTCGCCGGTGGTGCCGCACGAGGGCACGTTCAGGTTCCACAGTGCCGGTCCGGCGAGTGAGTCGCGGTTCTCCTCCAGCCACTCGAGCGCGTACTGCACGCCCGTCGGGAAGTCGGTCGGATCGGCCAGTCCCTGGCTGACGGCGACCGCGGGCAGCCCCAGCTGCGCGGCCTTCGTCGCCGCACCGACGGTGCCGGAGAGCGAGGTGACCGGGCCCAGGTTCTGACCGAGGTTGATGCCCGACATCACCAGATCGGGCTTCGGTTCGACGTTGCCCTGTTCGACGGCCCAGATCACGGTGTCGGCCGGGTAGCCCGCGACCGCCTTCGCCGGGTAGCCACTCGCCGTGGTGGCGTCGGTGGCGGTGAGGGGGCCATCGGTGACCTTGCCGCCGGTCCCGGTGCGGTTGTCGGCGGGCGCCACCACGATCACCTCGGTGTCGGGCAGCGCCACCAGGGCGTCCACGAGCGCCGCGATGCCGGGCGCGGCCACGCCGTCGTCGTTGGTGACCAGGATTCGCAGCGGCTCGGCCGCGTCCGTCGTGGTCGTGGCGTCGGCAGCCTCCGTGGACTCGGAGTCGCCTTCATCCGAGTCGTCGCCGCCACAACCGGTCGCGAGCAGCGCCGCGACCGCGAGAAGGATGGACACAAAACCCCGGCTCGATCTCATCGGTCAGGACGCTAGACGGTCGACCGCGAGCGCCACGGCTGCGGGATCCTCTTGCATCACCTGGTGACCGACGTCGTGGAGCACCTCGAGCTTGGACCCCGGGATCGACTCGGCGATCCCCCGCGCATGGGCGACGGGCGTGAGCACGTCTCGATCGCCCACCACCACCCAGGCCGGCAGGTCGACCGCCGCCAGTTCGGCGCGGACGTCGTGGGTCGCGATCGAGGAGCACGATTCGGCGACGGTTCGTTGCGAGACGGCGGCGAGCATCTGGCGGACGTCGTCGACCATCCGGTTGGTGACCCGGCGACCGAACACGGGTCGCGCCATCAGCGCCGACACGTTCCCCTCCCGCCAGTTGTACGGGCTCCGACCCGTGCGATCAGCCCGCTCGGCCGAGCGGGAGATCAGCTTGGCCGCGCTGGCGAGGCCGCCCTGCAGTCCGGCGAACGACGCCGGTGCGGCGCTGGTGGCGAGGAACACCAGACCTGACATCCGCTCGTGGAGCTCGGCGTGGTGCTGCACGGCGAAGCGGCCGAGCACCATGCCGCCCATCGAGTGCCCGACCACCACGGCGTCGTGGAGATCGAGGTGTTCGACGAGAAGGTGGAGGTCATCCGCGCACGCCTCGAGCGTCACGCCGCGATCGCCGGCGATCGACTCGCCGTGGCCGCGCATGTCCCAGGTGACGACTTGGTAGCGGTCACGCAGGAGGCGGATGACCGCGGACCACACCCACCATTGGAGGGTCACCCCGTGCAGCAGCACCGCGGGACGGCCGCGCCCGGTCACGACCGCGTGGAGCGTTCCTCCGTCGGGGGTGTCGAGGTGGAGGTGCTCGACGTCGGTCGGCGGTGTCAGCGGGTCGTCGAGCTCGTGCTCGGCACGAGCGCGGACCCGCCGGCCGGCCAGGTTGATCGCCGTGATCCCCGCGACGGCGGCGGTCGCTCCTACCGCGCCGATGCCGACGAGTCGTCGCCAATTCATCGTCGGACCTTACCCAGCACCCCGACTCCTGATTCGTTGCCGCGGCTCAGGGGGGCTCAGAACTCCTCCACGCATGACCCCGACATGCCTCCCTTGTCGGTGCCGGCGAACGGGCCGCACTTGTTCTCGGTCACCCAGACGTGGAGCATCGGAGACGTCACGCCCAGCTCACCGCGGGGCATGCAGGCTCCGTTGCGGAACACACCCCAGACCTTGGTGCCGGTCGGGTCCCAGCACAGGTTCTTGTGGTCGTGCCACATGGTCAGGTTGCCCGCGACATCGGGGACGTCCTCCATCGTCGAGCCGGGCGGCAGGAGGTACATGGCGGTCGCGAGCTCACGGCCGCCGTCGGGGGTCACCCGGAAGACGAGCGACTCGATCTCCGAGGGATCGAGGATCGCGGCGTTGTCGAGGTAGGCGTCGTTCACGAAATGTTCGAAGCCGGTGATCGAGTCGCCGATCGACACGTAGCCCGCGGCCTCGGCCGCTGCGGTCGTCGTGAGGCCGGCGACACCGGCCTTGGTGTCGGTGATGAGCTTCCGCGCGTCGGCCTTCTGCTCCTTGGTGGGCTCGTGGTCGAGACGAGCGGGGATCGCGTGTTCGTGACCGCCGCCCGCGGCCGACTCGCCGGCCCCGGTGGCAGCGTGTTCATCACCGTGCTCGCCGTGGGCGCAACCGCCGCCGTGCTGGCCCTCGATGCCGGCAAAGGGCCCGCACTCGTGGGGGATCATCCAGACGTGCAGCATCGGTGCGGTCGCCTTGAACGTGCCGCCAGGCCTGCACTGCCCGTTGATGAGGAGCCCGGCGACCTTGCCCTGGTCGTTCCAGCACAGGTTCTGATGGTCGTGCCAGGTCGTGAGCGCGCCCGCGATGTCGGGCACGTCGGCCATCGTCTTGCCGCTCGACAGGATGTACATCGCCGACGCCAGCTGCTTGGTGCGATCGGGAGCGACCTTGAACACGATCGACTCGATCTTGTTCGGGTCCATCTCGACGCCGTCGCGCATGTTCTCGTAGTTGATGAAGTGCTCGTAGCCGGTGAGGCTGTCGCCGATCGAGTGGTACCCGGCGGCCTCGACGGACGCGGTGTCGGTGAAGCGGGCCATCCCGGCGGTCGTCGTCGAGATCAGTTCCTTCGCCGCCTTGCGCTGCGCCTTCGTCAACCGTTCGTCATCGACCGAGATCATCGGCGAGTCGTCGTGGGCCGCGTCGTCGTGGTGGTCGGCTCCGGCCGCCTCGTCGTGGCCGTGATCGTCCGCAGCGGCCTCGTCGTGGTCGTGGCCGGCCGCGGCCTCACCCTCGCCCGCGCCATGAGCGTGGTCGTCGCCGTGGGAGTGCTGGCTCACCATGCCGGGGAACGCGAGGCCGAGCGCCAGCACGCCGGCGAGCACGACCGGCGTGGTCGCGGCGCGGGCCGGGGTGCCTGCGGCGTCACGAACGGGACGCATGGCGAGCATGGCGCCGAACACGGCCAACCCACCGAGCACCGCCGCCAGGAGATCCTGGCGGCCGACGGCCTCGACCTCCTGCAACGACTCGGGCCAGGGCAGCCCGGTGGTGCGCGAGAGCACCCACGCCGCCACCGCGACACCGTTGACGGCGACGCCGAGGGTGAGCACGCCTCGGGTGGGCCGGGCCTGAGCGAGTGCCGCCCAGCCGACCTGGGCGACCGCCATCGCGGAGAACAGGATCATCAACGTGCGGTCACTGCTGTGCGTGCCGGCCGCAGCGGCGTGGACGAGACCGGCACCCGCCGACATCAGCGCCGCGATCGCCACGCTGGTTCGATTCGGACGCCACGGCGTGTCCGTCGCCTCCAGCTCGTGCTCCGGCTCGTGCGCCGCCACCTGCTCGTCGTTCGCCACGACCACCCCCGTTGGATCTGAGTACAACAAGCGTACCATCGCGATCGACGGATCCGAATCGCGGGCGCACCCGTACACTCCGCCCACGAGGAGGCCGCCCGAAACGTGAGCATCGAGTTCTGCGCATCGAGTGGACCGAGCCTGGGCGTCGAGGTCGAGCTGAGCCTCGTCGACCGCGAGACGGGTGCCCTCCGCAACTGCGCCCCCGATGTCCTGGCCACACTCGACGCCCGTCACGGCGCGGACGGGCACCCCAAGGCGAAGCCGGAGCTGTTCCAGTCGATCGTCGAGATCATCACCGGGGTGTGCGCGACCGTGGACGAGGCCCGACGGGATCTGTCCTCCACGCTGGCGGAGGTCAGCACCGCAGCCGAAGGCCTCGGGGCCGCGGTGATCAGCAGCGGCACTCACCCCTTCTCGCACTGGTCGTCGCTCGAGGTGACCGAGGACGACCGATACCAGGATCTCGTCTCCTCGCTCGCCTGGCCGGCGAGACGCCTGGCGATCTGCGGGGTCCACTTCCATGTGGGCGTCCGCTCGGCTGAGCACGCGGTTCGAGTGGTCGAGGCCCTGACCACCCAGCTGCCGCTGCTCCTCGCGCTGTCGGCGTCGAGCCCGTACTGGCACGGGATGGACACCGGCCTCGCGTCGTGTCGCACGAAGATCTTCGAGGCGCTGCCAACCGCGGGGCTACCTCCACGACTGGACGACTGGGCCGATTTCGAGTCATACCTCGACACGCTCGTCAACGCCGGCGTGATCAAGACCGTCCGCGAGGTGTGGTGGGACATCCGCCCACACCCGAACTTCGGCACGGTCGAGCTGCGCATGTGCGACGGCATGCCGACGATGCGCGAGATCGCCGCGCTCGCCGCGCTCGCGCAGAGTCTGGTGGCGTCGATCTCGGACCGCCTCGAGGCCGGCGAGACGTCCCCGGTCGTGCGCCCGTGGGTGGTGACGGAGAACAAGTGGCTCGCCGCGCGCCACGGCCTCGACACCTCATTCATCGTGGACGATCGCGGCCGGAGGCGCGACGCGCGCGAGCTGGTGGCCGAGCTCACCGACGAGCTGGCCCCGGTCGCGGATCGGCTCGGGTGCGCGAAGGAGCTGGGCGAGGTGACCACGATCGCCGAGGACGGGCCGAGCTACGTGCGTCAGCGGGCGGTCATGGCCGACGGCGGCACCCACCTCGACGTCGTCGAGTCGCTCGTCCGGGAGCTCGCCGCCACTTCGAATCCCGACTCGGAGCACGAGTCGTGAGCACGTCGTGGGTCGATGCGTCCTGGCTGGACGACTTCCTCGACGAGCACCTCGACGAGTTGATCGCGTGCCGCCACCATCTGCACGCGCACCCCGAGCTCTCCAACCAGGAGGTGCGCACGACCGCGTTGATCGTCGAGCGGTTGGCGCGGGCCGGCCTCGGACCGCGCGTTCTCCGGACGGGCACTGGTGTGCTGTGCGACCTCGGGACCGGCGACAGCGCCAGCCGTGACAGGGCCGATCGCTGCGTCGCGCTGCGAGCCGACATCGACGGGCTCGCCATGGACGACACCAAGTCGGTCGGCCACCGCTCCACCGTGGCCGGCGTCGCGCACGGGTGCGGCCACGACCTGCACACCACCGTCGTGCTCGGCGCCGGGCTCGCCCTGGCCCACCACCTCGACCGCGGCGCGGCGTCAGGACGGGTGCGCCTGATCTTCGAGCCGAGCGAGGAGATGCTGCCCGGTGGCGCCCATGACGTGATCGCCGAGGGGGGCCTCGACGACGTCGACGCGATCTTCGGATTCCACGCCGACCCCAGGATCGACGTCGGCACGATCGGGCTCCGGGTCGGGGCGCTCACCTCCGCCGCCGACGACCTCGAGGTGACCTTGCACGGTCCGGGCGGACACACCGCTCGTCCGCACCTCACCGTCGACCTCGTGGCGCTCGCCGGACGGATCGCGGCCGAGCTACCCGCACTGGTCGCGTCGCGTGCGGAGCTGTCGGTGGTGTTCGGTGCGATCCGCGCCGGTGAGGCTCCCAACGTGGTACCCACCACGGCGGTGCTCCGCGGCAGCGTCCGCACCCCTGAGGTCGACACCTGGGACCGGGCCGAGGCGGTCGTGCGCGCCGCGCTCCACGAGCTCATCGACGACCCGCGCGCAACCTGCGAGGTCGCGTACCGGCGTGGCGTGCCGCCCGTGGTGAACACCGCAGCCGAGACCGCGCTCATGGCCGAGGCGGTCGAGGCCGTGCTCGGCGCCGACCACCTCGTCGAGCCTCCTCGCAGCGCCGGGGGCGACACCTTCGCCTGGTACCAGCAGCGGGTCGGCGGGTGCTACGCACGGCTGGGCGTCCACGACCCGGCCGACCCGGTGCACCTCGATCTGCACTCCGGCGCCTTCGACGTCGACGACCGGGCGATCGAGACGGGCATCCGCGTGCTCGTCACCACCGCGCTCGCGGCGCTGCGAAGGGTCGACGTGGAAGGCTGACCCGATGGCGGCTGATCAGATCGACGGTCATTCGTTCTCACCTTTCGACGGCGCCGGTGTCTGGGCGAAGGCCGTGAGATCGGGGAAGGTCTCGAGTCGCGAGCTGCTGGAGTGCTGTCTCGAGCGGGTCGAGCGGCACAACCCGGCGCTCAACGCCGTCGTCGTGGTCGATGTCGAACGAGCGAGGACCGCGGCCGACGCCGCCGACCGGGCCGTCGCCGCCGGCGACGCGCTGGGCCCGCTGCATGGTGTGCCGATGACCGTGAAGGACGTGTTCGAGACCGAGGCCCTGGTGACGACCTCGGGCGCGCCCGAGCTCGCCGACCACGTGCCCTCGACCGATGCCGTGACCGTCGCGCGACTCCGCGCCGCCGGTGCGGTGATCTTCGGCAAGACGAACACGCCGCTCTATGCCGGCGACCTCGTCACCGACAACGAGGTGTACGGGCGGACGAACAACCCATGGGACCTCGACCACACCCCGGGCGGCTCATCGGGCGGTTCGGCGGCTGCGGTCGCGGCGGGCCTGACCCCGCTCGAGCTCGGCAGCGACATCGGCGGCTCGATCCGCTCCCCGTCCGGGTGGTGCGGGGTCGTCGGGCTCAAGCCGTCCTGGGGCGCCGTGCCGTCCCGCGGCCACATCCCAGGGCCGCCGGGCTCGCTGCTCGAGGTCGACGTGAACGTGTGCGGCCCGATCGCCCGGTCGACCGGCGACCTCCGACTCGCGTTCGACGTGCTCGCCGGTCCGTTGCCGGACGACGCGGTGGGCTGGCGCCTGGATCTGCCCCGTCCCCGTCCTCGCGACGGCGTGCGCGCGCTGCGCGTGACCATCGTCGACGACGATGAGTTCGCGCCCGTGTCGAGCGAGGTCCGCGCCGTGATCGGTCGCGCCGCTGATCGCCTCGCCGACGCGGGCGCGATCGTCGAGGCCGCTCCGCTGCCGGTGCCAATGCCGGAGGCCGTCAGGACGTGGGCGACCCTCGTGCTCTCGATCATCGGCACCGGCTTGCCTGACGACGGCTACCGAGAGATGACCAAGCTCGAAGCGATCCCCGCCGGAGACGACCTCGCAGTGCACTCTGCCCAGGCGCTCACCGCGCGGGTGCGCGACCGGATGCGCGCCGACCAGCTCCGTCAGGTCCATCGCCAGCTCTGGGCAGCGCACTTCGCCGAGCACGACCTCGTGATCACACCGACGATGCCGGTGCCCGCGCCACTGCACCAGAGTGGTGACCCCGCCAGCCGCGTGTACGAGGTGGATGGCACCCAACGGCCGCAGCTCGACCTCATCTCCTGGGCGGGGGCGATCGGGATCTCCCTGCAGCCCGTCGTCAGCGTGCCCGTCGGCTTCACCGACCATCCGCTGCCGGTCGGAGTGCAGCTGATCGGGCCGTTCCTGCACGACCTCGACCTGCTCGACATGGCAGGTCACGTCATGGACGTGACCGGGGACCTGCGGATCCCGCCGGGGTACGAGGCCTGAGCGATGGCGCCATCAGCTCGGCCCCGTCAGCTCGGCCCCCTCAGCTCGGCCCTCAGCTCGGCCCAGTCAGCTCGGCAGAGCTTGGTGCTTGTCCATCATGTCGGCCATCACGACGCGGATGAACTCGTCGGCCTCCTCGGTCATCCCGCCCGGGATGCCGCCGTAGACCGCGGCGCTGTTGGGCGTGTCGCCCTGGTGCTCGGCCGCGTAGGCGACGGCCTCCGCGAGGTCGGCCGCGAACCGGTCGGTCACACCGGGCCGCGTCTGGGGACGCGTGGTCGCCATGTGGATGGCGTTCGGGTACTGCTGGCCGTTGAAGCGCCAACCACGCTGCCGCATGAAGTCGTTGACGTGGTAGATGTCGAATTCGTCGCTGGTGAAGCTGAAGCAGAACGTCGGTGAGCCGATGATGCGCAGCTCCGGGTGGCTCCGCACGGCCGCCTTCATGCGCTCGGCCGCCACGAAGATCTCGCGGGCGTGCTCGCGGTAGCCCTCCTTGCCGTGCGTGACCATCGATGCCCACGTGGCGGCGAGCAGACCGCCAGAGCGTGACCCCTCGATGCCGGGCGAGCAGTACTTCCCGCCGGTCCAGTCGGTGAGGAAGAAGTACTGGCTGTTGCGCACGGCGGTGTCGCGGAAGGCGCACACCGACGAGCCCTTGAAGGCGTAGCCGTACTTGTGGGTGTCGGCGCTGATGCTGGTCACGCCGGGCAGTCGGAAGTCGAAGACCGGGACGTCGAAGCCGAGCTCCTCGCCCCACGGGAGGATGAAGCCGCCGAGGCAGCCATCCACATGCAGGCCGACGCCCCGGTCGAGCGCGAGGTCGGACAGCTCGTCGATGGGGTCGATGGTGCCGTAGCCGTAGTTGCAGGCCGACCCGATGATCGCGACGGTCTGGTCGTCGACGAGGCGGGCGACGTCGTCGACGATGACGGTGGCCGTCTTCTCGTCGACCGCCGCGTTGCGCACCTCGATCCCGAAGAGATGGCATGCCTTGTCGAACGCGGGATGCGCGGTCTCGGGCTTGACCAGGTTGGGGCGCGTGACGCCTCGGGTCGCCGCGGCGTGCTCGCGGTACGCGATGACGGCGTGGAGGATCGAGCCGGTGCCACCGGTGGTCACGATCCCCCCGGGGGTGCCGTCGGTGACGGCGTCGCCGTGGAGCATGGCGATCGTCATGGCGATGATCTCGCCCTCGAACCGCGTTGCGCTCGGGCAGATGTCACGCTGCAACACGTTGACGTGGGCGAAGAGGCCGAACACGTCGGTCATGAAGTCGTAGTGCTCGTGGTCGCCGCAGTACATCGTTCCCGAGACCTGGCCGGTCTCCCACGCGACGTCCTCCTCCGCGGCCAGCGCCCGCAACTCGTCGAGCACCTCGGCCCGCGCGCGGCCACTGTCGGGGAGGGTGGCGTTGACGGGGAACCGTTCGGCATACGGGTAGAAGCTGCTCATCGCGAGAGCTTCGCAGATGGCCCGGGACCGGCGTGCGGCGTCATTCGGGGCGAGGCGGGCTCAGCGGCTTCGTGGCCTCGAACGCCGCTTCGAACCGCTCCTGGGCCACCCGGTAGCGCTCATGGGCCGCCGGGTCCGGTTCGTGTCGGCCACCGGTCGCCGGTTCGACGGCGCGGGACGCCGCGCCATGCTGCTCGAGCGCATCCCAGGCGACGGCACGGGCCGCCGCGTGGGCCGGGTGGGTGAGCACCGACACCGGCCGACCGACGACATCCGCGATGACCTGGGCCCATCCCGCCGACCGCGCCGCCCCGCCGCCGAACACGAGCTCGTCGATGGGGTGCCCGGAGAAGGCCTCGACCGCAGGGAGCAGCCACGCCAGGTTGTGAGCGGTCCCCTCCACCATCGCTCGGACGAGCTCGACGCGGGTTGTCTCGAGCGACAGCCCGAGGAAGGCACCCCGCATGCCGCGATCGGCGCGGGGAGCGAGGGAGCCGGCAAGCCATGGGAGGAACAGCACGCCCCCCGCACCGGTGTCGGACTCGGCGATGGCGTCGTCGAGGTGCGCGAACGGGTCGCCGACGGCGGACGCGCCGAGCGCATCGTCGGTGAGCAGCCAACGGGTGAGGCCGGTCTCGACGGACTTCCCGGCGACGCCGTTCTCGGCCCACACCAGGTACCGGCCCGGCGCCGGCGCGGGCATCGACAGGACCTCGTGATCGAGGTCGACGCCCATGTGGTCGACGGTGTCGAGGAGCACCGCGGTGGTGCCGATCATCAAACCCGCGTGTCCTGGTGTCGCCGCGCCGGTGGCGATCGCGCCGGCGTGGCTGTCGTTCATCCCGGTGCGGACCTCGATGCCGGCGGGAAGGCCCAGCACGGCCGCCGCGTCCGGTGTGAGCTCGCCCACGACCGAGCCGAGATCGACGAGTGGCGGGAGGCGGGTCGGATCGACGCCGGAGCGCGCGACGAGATCGGCGTCGTAGGTCGTGGTGCCGACGGTGCGGTTGTCGCAGAGCTGCATCGTGAACTGGGTGGCCTGGGTCGCTGCGATGCGTCCGGTGAGGCGAAGGTTCACGAGGTCCATCGGTTCGAGGTACGCGGTGGTGCGCTCGTGGACCTCCGGCCGGTCAAGTTGAAGGTGCAGGACGTGTGCGAGCGAGAGCCCCCCACCGACGGGCGGGATTCCGTGGCGTTCGACCCAGACCTCGAAGGCGTCGGGCTGGGCGCCCATGAGGTTCCAGCAGTGATCGGTGCCGCGGGTGTCGAGGTAGAGCACGCCGGGGGCGGTCGGGCGACCGGCCCGGTCGACCGGGAAGGTGGTGGAGTACTGGCTGCACACCGCGATCGTCACGATCTGCGGCGCGGCGTCGGGTCGGGCCGCGACCAGGTCGCCGATCGCGCCGACCACCGCGGCCCACACCTCGTCGGCGTCCTGCTCGGCGATCGGGCCGTCGAGGTGGCTGGCGATCGGGCGCCCCGCGGTGGCGGCGAGCTCACCGTGGGCACGGACGAGGACGGCCTTGACGTTGGTGCTCCCCACGTCGATGCCGAGCGCGTACGCATTGCCCATCGCGGCCCCCTCTCGGCCAGAATGCGTACCAGAGTGACGCCACAGGCCAGTTCTGTGCGCACTTTCCCTGTGCGCAATGTGAAGGAACGGGGCCGGGAAACGGGGGCCGAGTGATTGATCTGACAGTGGCGGCGGTGCCCTTCTACTTCGGCTCCATGGCGGTCGAGCACGCCGTGCTGAAGCGACGGACGGCCGAGAAGGGCCCGAGCGCGGGCGACTACGAACGCAACGACACCCTGGCGAGCCTGTCGATGGGCGTGGGGAGCCTCGTGATCCCGGTCGCGATGCGCAAAGTGCTCGATCCGGTCCGGCTCGACCGGACGCGCAAGGGTCGGCGAGTGATGGCTGGCGCAGCCGTGCTCGCCGGAGTGGCGACCGTCGCCGATCGCCTGTCCCGGTCGGAGCGTCGTTCCGAGCGGGTCCGTCGCGCCGCGCAGGCGGTGGCCGCGGCGACTGGGCCTGCTGCGATGTTCACCGCGGGGGCGACGATCACCACGACGTGGGCGCAGGAGGCGACCGCGACCAAGATGTTCTCGAAGCGGTTTCTGCCCGACCTCGGTGAGGGCCCTCTCGCCTGGCTCGTCGCGATCCTCGGCTGGGACTTCATCTACTACTGGAACCACCGGTTCATGCACGAGAGCCGGTACATGTGGGCCATCCACGTCGTCCACCACTCGAGCCAGCGGTACAACCTCTCGACCGCGTTGCGACAGCCGGTGGCGGACCTGCTCGGCACGTTCGCGCCCTACGGGTTGCTCTCGCTGCTCGGGGTCCGCCCCCGCCTGGTGGTGCAGGCGCGGGCGATCAACCTGATCTACCAGTTCTGGATCCACACCGAGACGATCCCGAAGCTCGGCCCGGCGGAGGAGGTGTTGAACACGCCGTCGCACCACCGCGTGCACCACGGGTCGAATCCGCAGTACATCGACCGGAACCACGGCAGCATCCTGATCACGTGGGACCGCCTGTTCGGGACGTTCGAGCGGGAGGACGAGCCGGTGGTCTACGGGCTGACGAAGAACATCGAGTCGTT
>DATEEV010000384.1:0-4736 GCA_035281005.1 Microthrixaceae bacterium
CCGGCGTCACGACCCGTCGCCGCGAAGCCGTCGGCGACGATCCCGGCGGCGGTCGCCGCGTCGAAGCGGTCGACCTCCACGATCTCGGCCTGCGCGTAGAACGGCCGGGTCCGATCCTCGAACAGGGCGCGCAGCATCGATGGCCTCGACCCGGCGAAGACCACGGCGACCTGCCGCGCCGTCTGCAGGTGGGAGCGCAGGATCGCATCGAGGTGCTCGATGCGAGCGACGTCCTGGAACTCGTCGAGGATCAGGAGGAGCCCGCCCCGTCGATCCGCCACCGCGGTGAGCACGTCGAGGAGTCCATGGAGCACGGCGGTGGCGTCGGGGGCATCCCGTCGACCGAACGTGACCTTGAATCCGATCCCCGGCGCGAGGGACAGCCCCAACTCCGAGCTCTCGAAGAGCCGGGTGGCCACCTTCCGTGCCGGTCCCCTCAACGACGCCATCGCCGATTCGAGCCGCACCGCGAAATCGCCCAGCGACGCAACGCCGAAGCAATCGACGCTCACCGTGTCAACCGCATCCACCTCCCCCGCGACCGAGGCCACCCGACCGAGCAGCGACGTCTTGCCGAATCGGCGCGGCCCAACCAGGGCCACCAGTCGCCGGTCGAGAACGGCGCGCACGAGTCGGTCCAACAGCTCGTCTCGCCCTGTGACCTGGGCCGGCGGCAAGGGCCGTACGTACTCGAACGGATTGCGATCCACGGAGACCTCCCCATGGCTGGTACCTGCTCACAGTACCGTATCGGTACTACAGCGACATACCGCCGCAAATGGCCGCATGAAGGGTCACTCTCCGGGGGGGCCTTGCCAGCGAGATGATCGCCCAGAGCTCGCGGCTGGGGTCAGTGCGGCGCGTGGGTCCTGAGCCCCAGCGTGTCCGCTGCTTCGAGCACCCTCTCGTCGTAGGCGACGAGTCGTCCGAGGTCCGGCCCGAGCTGCTGAGCCGTCGCAAGGTGGATCGCGTCCAGGGAACGGACCTCGATCGGATGCAGCTCTCCCGCCGCGTTGAGCACTCGATCATTCACCCGGATGAGCTCGATGCGCGAAAGGACATCGCGCGCCCGCGCCAACGCCGTATCGCCCTCGAGGAGAACAGCACGTGCCACCTCGGTTCGAGCGAGCGCGCTGGATACGACCGGTCGGCGCCGTCGAAGGTATCGGCGGAGCGCTGTCGACTCGGGCTCGTCGATCACCAGCTTCACTATCGCCGAGGAGTCGAGGTAGGTGGCGGGCGTCACCGCTCGTCGCGCCGCAGCCTCGCGAGGACCTCCGATGGCAGCTCGGACGAGCGAGACGGAAGGGGGGCAGGCAGGTCGTCGAGATCTGCCGTCGCTGGCCCCACCTCACCGCCGGCTCGGAGGAGTTCCAGTGGGCTGCCCTCGGGCAGCGGCGTGAGCTGTGCCACGGGGCGCCCGCGATCCGTGATCTGAATCGTCTCGCCGCCGGCCACCATCCGCAGCAGCTCACTCGCCCTCTGGCGGAGCTCCCGCACCCCGACTGTCGTCATGTGCTACATATAGCACGTTCCGGGAGCCACGGCAACCTGACCCCGGGTCCGGCGGTAGGTGGCATCTTTCACGCCGATCCAAACCCCGCTGTCTCCATGTTCCAGCAAGGGGGCCCCGGCAGAGGCCCGGAATGTGGTTGGCTGACGGTCGTGAGGGGGCGAACCATGAGGCGCGTGGGCTTGTCGGTGCTCGTGCTCGGCGCCGTCCTGGTCGGCTGTGTCGGCGACGACGGCGGCGACGACGGCGGCGACGGCGGTCGAGCGAGCGGTGACGACTCGTCGCTCCCCTCCTGTCCGATCGACGCGCTGCCCGACGATCCGGCACAGCCGGTCGAGATCGTCTTGTGGCACAGCTACCAGGTGCGCCAGGAGACGACCCTGCGCGAGATCGTCGACGAGTACAACGCCGGCCAGGACCGGGTGCACGTGACGGCCGAGTTCCAGGGCGTCCAGACCGAGCATCTCCAGAAGTTCCAGCGGGCCATCCCCCACAACGACCTCCCCGCCATCACCGCCCAGGGTGACTGGACGACCCAATTCATGATCGATTCGGGCGTGGCGTTGCCCGTGCAGGCCTGTCTCGACGCGGACCGCGACGCGGCCGAACAGTTCGACGACCTCGTGCCGGTCGTCCGCGCCGCGTTCACCGTGGAAGATGTGTTGTGGCCCGGCGCGTTCGGCCTGTCGACGTCGATGCTCGGGATCAACCGCGATCACTTCCGCAGTGCCGGCCTCGACCCGGACGAGCCGCCGGGGAACATGGCCGAGTTGCGAGCAGCGGCCGAGCAGATCAAGGCGGCTGGCGTGTCCCAGCAGCCGATGGTGATGAAGGCCGATCCGTGGCGGCTCGAGTTCTGGGTGACGGGCGCCGGCGAGGCGTTGGTCGACAACGACAACGGACACTCCGCCCGCGCCACGGCGTCCGAAGTCGACAACCCTGCGACGCACGAGGCGTTGACCTGGCTGTCCGAGATGGTGGGCGACGGGCTGTTGAAGCCCGAGTCCGCTGCCGAGGGCAACATCAACGACATGCTGTCGATCGCGACCCAGTCGTCGTCGATGGTGCTGACCGAGTCCGCCGGCATCACGACCATCGCCGCGGTGGTCGAAGGCTCGACCGACCCGGCGGACCTCGCCCTTCCCGGCGGCGACCAGATCCCCGCCGGACTCGACCTCAGCATCGACTTCGGCACGGGTGCCTTCCCCGGGATCGAGGAGCCGGGTCGCGGCCAGATCGGCGGCTCCGCCTGGTACCTCACCAACACCGGCCCGCCCGAGGAGCAGGCCGCGGCCTGGGACTTCATGCGCTACTTCAACTCCGTCGAGAACCAGGTGCGCTGGCTGATCGACGGCTCGAACCTGGTCGCCTGGGAGTCGGTCAACGACGAGCCCGAGGTCGAGACGTTCTGCGAGACGGGTCTCGCCGGAACATCGATGGCCATCGTGTCCCAGGCCCTCGCCGACCTGGACCCCGAGTTCACCGGCCCGGTCATCGGCCCCTACGACGACGTGCGCCTGGCGCTGACCACCGCCCTCGAGGACACGATGCTCGGCGGAGCTGATCCCGATGCCGCCGTGACGAAGGCCGACGCCGAGATCGACCGGCTCATCAAGGCGTACGACGACGCGAACTTCTGAGCGGCTCCGGGTCTGACTTCAGCGGCCGCGCAACCACGCTCCGGACTGGCGCGTGACCGCCACGATCGAGTGGTCGGACGCCTTCAACACGATGATGTCGGCCTCGGTGCGTTGAGGTTCGAGGTGCTCGCGGAGGTTGACCAGGTTGATCTGCCGCCAGACCTGACCGGCCAGATCGACCGCCGCCTCCTCCCCCATCGACGTGAACGCGGCGTAGTACGACGTCGGGTCGGCGAGCGCGTCCCGGTAGAGCTGGCGGAACCGCTCCACGTACCAGAGCTCGATGTCCTCCTCGGCCGCGTCGATGTGCACGACCACGTCGATGAGATCACGGGCGAACGCGGCGAGGTGCAGCCCGTCGATGATGAGGATGTCGCGGGGAGGGACCTCGCGGGTGGTGCCGGGCATGACGTCGTAGACGAGATGGGAGTACACCGGGACCTCGACGCCTCGACCTTCGCGGAGCACGGCGAGCGTTTGCCGCAGCGCGTCGACGTCGTAGGTCTCGGGAAACCCTTTCCTGGTCGTCAGTCCCTGTTCGTCGATGATCGAGTTGGGCAGGAGGAACGAGTCCGCCTCGATGATCGAGGCGGTCGGCATGCCGCCGAGGCCTTCGACCGCGTGTGCGAGGTCCGCGGCAAGTCGTGACTTGCCCACCGCGACCGAGCCGGTGATGCCGATCAGATAGGGCCGACCGGGTGGCTCTACGAGCCGCCGGCGTTCGTCGACGATCGCGAGCAGGTCGGCGAGCACTCGCGCACTGTACCGATCGCCCGTGGGCCTCCTTCAGCTCGGCAGCCTCCGCTCGGCAACCTCAACCGGGTGCGACCGGTGACTCGTCGGGCTCGTCGGCTTCGTGGATGGTCTCGTCGTCCCAGTCCTCGTCGATCTCGCCGGGCCAGAGGATGGACGCGACCACGCCGAGGACGATCACGAGCGCGATGACGCCGAGCGACAGGGCGGTCGGGATGTGGACCCCGTCGAGCCACGACGGGGTGTCCTCCGATGTCCATGCGTCGGGGAGCCCTTCGGCGAGGAGCATCTTCACGCCGACGAAGGCGAGGATGACGGCGAGGGCGGGCTGCAGGAACCGGAACCGACCGTGGAGGTCCGCGAGCAGGAAGTACAGCGACCGGAGCCCGAGGATGGCGAGCGCGTTCGAGGCGAACACGATGAACTGGTCACGCGACACCGCCAGGATCGCGGGCACGGAGTCGACGGCGAACAGCACGTCAGACACCTCGACGACGATCAGCACGAAGAACAGCGGCGTCGCCACCCGCCGAGCGTTCTCCACGGCCCAGAGCTGCTGGCCGTGGTACTCGTCGGTGCTCGGCACGATGCGGCGAGCGAGTCGCAGGATGCGCGAGTTGCCGGGATCCATCTGCTCCTCGTCGCTGACGATGAGGCGCACCGCGGTGAACAGCAGGAACGCGCCGAACACGTAGAGCAGCCAGTCGAGGCGCTCGAGTAGCGCGACGCCGCCGAAGATGAACAGGCCGCGCAGGACCAGGGCGGCGAAGATGCCCCAGAACAGGACGCGGTGCTGGAAGGCGCGGGGCACCGCGAAGTAGCCCATGATG
>DATEEV010000385.1:0-3364 GCA_035281005.1 Microthrixaceae bacterium
TAGCCGAACACCGGCAGGTTCCTCACCACGGTCAGCCCAGGGGTGTCGCGGGGCACGAGGATCATCGACTGCTGCAGGTGACGCGGCGCGTCGGGATCGGTCTTGCCCATGACGATGAACACCCGGCACCGCTGCGACGCGGCGCCCGAGATCCACCACTTGCGACCGTTGAGGACGTACTCGTCGCCGTCGCGGCGGATCGACAGGGCGATGTTGGTGGCGTCCGACGAGGCGACGTCGGGCTCGGTCATCGCGAAGGCCGAGCGGATCTCCCCCTCGAGCAGGGGCTGGAGCCACTGCTCCTTCTGCTCGTCGGTGCCGAAGAGCGCGAGCACCTCCATGTTTCCGGTGTCGGGCGCCGAGCAGTTGATCGACTCGGGGCCGAGCGGGCTGGCACCGCTGATCTCGGCCAGCCAGGCGTAGTCGAGCGTGGGCAACGGCTCGAGTGTCCATGGTGTGACATGGGGCATGAAGACGTTCCATAACCCCCTCGAGCGAGCCTCGGCCTTGAGCTCCTCGAGCACCGGTGGGTGGTGGTGCGGGTCGCCGCTGGCGGCCATCTGCTCCTCGTACACCGCCTCGGCAGGCATGACGTGGGCGGCCATGAAGTCGCGCAATTCGGCGCGAAGTTGCTCGCCTCGAGGACTCGGTTCGTAGCTCACCGCGGCAACCTACCGGCACAGTGTTGTTTGACAGGCTCGAAACTCCCGGCGAAAAGTGTCCCGCATGCCCCAGCCCCTCGTGATCGTCGAATCGCCGGCCAAGGCGCGCACGATCTCGCGGTTTCTCGGGGCCGACTACCAGGTCGAGTCGTCGGTCGGTCACATCCGTGACCTGCCGTCGAAGGCCGCGGAGGTCCCCGAGGCGTACAAGAAGGAGAAGTGGGCCAACCTCGGCGTCGACGTCGACAACCACTTCAAGCCGCTCTACATCGTCTCGCCCAACAAGAAGGACCACGTCCGCCATCTCAAGGCGGCGCTGAAGGACGCGTCCGAGCTCTACCTCGCGACGGATGAGGATCGCGAGGGCGAGGCCATCGCCTGGCACCTGCTCGAGGTGCTGAGTCCCAAGGTGCCCGTCAAGCGCATGGTCTTCCACGAGATCACCCCCGAGGCGATCCGGCACGCGATGGACAACCCGCGCGAGCTCGACCGCCGACTCGTCGACGCCCAGGAGGCTCGGCGGATCTTCGACCGGCTCTACGGCTACGAGGTCAGCCCCGTGCTGTGGAAGAAGATCCAGCGCGGCCTGTCGGCCGGTCGGGTGCAGTCGGTGGCGATCCGAATCGTGGTCGAACGCGAACGCGAGCGCATGGCGTTCGTGACGGCGTCCTACTGGGACCTCGATGCCACGTTCCAGATGACCGCCGCCGATCGGGACCAGTCGCCGTTCGCCGGCACGCTCGTCGAGCTCGACGGCCGGCGGGTCGCGACCGGGCGTGACTTCGACGACCGCGGCCAGATGGCCGGCGACGCGCTGATCCTCGATGAGGCGGCGAGCGTCGCGTTGCGTGACTCGCTGGTCGATCGACCCGTCGAGGTTCGCTCGGTCGAGCGCAAGCCCTACACGCGCAAGCCACCGGCGCCGTTCATCACGTCGTCGTTGCAGGTCGAGGCCGGCCGCAAGCTGCGGTTCAGCTCCAGCCAGACCATGTCGGTCGCGCAGTCGCTCTACCAGAACGGCTACATCACCTACATGCGAACCGACAGCACCACCCTGTCGGACACGGCGCTCAGCGCGGCTCGTTCGCAGATCCTCGAGCGCTATGGCGACGACTACGTTCCCGACGCACCGCGGCAGTACAGGAGCAAGGTCAAGAACGCGCAGGAGGCCCACGAGGCGATCCGACCCGCGGGTGACCAGTTCCGCACCCCCGATGAGGTGCGCTCCTCGCTCAACACCCAGGAGTTCCGCCTCTACGAGCTGATCTGGCAACGCACGATCGCGTCGCAGATGCCCGACGCCCGCGGCGAGTCGGTGGCAGTTCGGCTCGCGTCCACCGCGTCCGACGGCCGCGTCGCCACCTTCGGCGCGTCCGGTCGCACCATCCAGTTCCCCGGCTTCCTCCGGGCCTACGTCGAGGGGGCCGATCAAGAGGGTGGTGACACCGACGACAGCGAGCGGGTGCTGCCCGAGATGACCGAGGGCGACGCGGTGCGCACGCTCGAGATGGAGGCCAAGGACCACAGCACCCAGCCGCCGTACCGCTACACCGAGGCGTCACTGGTGAAGCGGCTCGAGGAGCTCGGCGTGGGTCGCCCCTCGACGTACGCGTCGACGATCTCGACCATCCTCGACCGGGGCTATGTGCGCAAGAAGGGCTCCGCGCTGGTGCCGAGCTTCACCGCGTTCGCGGTCGTCACGTTGCTCGAGCAGCATTTCGCGCAGCTCGTGGACTACGAGCTGACGGCCCGGATGGAGGACGACCTCGACCGTATCGCCAGCGGCGACGCCGAACAGGAGCCGTGGCTCGCCCGGTTCTACTGGGGTGGCGACGGATCGAACGGCTCGTCGGACGAGGGCAACGGGGCGCCGGGTGCGACCCGCGCCGGCCCGTCCCCGGGCCTCAAGGCGCTGACCTCCGACATCGGCGACATCGACGCCCGCGAGGTGAACTCGATCCCGCTCGGCGTCGACTTCGACGGCGTGGCGATCGTGGCGCGGGTCGGCCGGTACGGGCCATACCTGCAGCGCGGCGACGACACCGCGGGGGTGCCCGATGACATCGCGCCGGACGAGCTGACCGTCGAGCGGGCCCTCGAGCTGCTGTCCGCGCCGAGTGGTGACCGCGAGCTCGGGACCGATCCGGCCACGGGCAGGATCGTCTACCTGAAGGCGGGTCGGTTCGGCCCGTACGTGCAGGCGGGAGAGCACGACGACGAGACCGGGTTCAAGCCGCCGACGTCGTCGCTGTTCTCGACGATGTCGCCCGACACGATGACCCTCGACGAGGCGTTGCGGCTGTTGTCGCTGCCGAGGGTGGTCGGGGTCGACCCGGCCGATGGTGGAGAGATCACCGCGCAGAACGGCAGGTACGGGCCGTACATCAAGAAGGGCACCGACAGTCGCACGATCGAGTCCGAGCAGCTGCTCTTCGACATCACCCTCGACCAGGCGTCGGCGATCTTCGCCCAGCCGAAGACCCGCCGCGGGCAGGTGGCCAAGCCGCCGCTCGCCGATCTCGGCCCGGATCCCGACTCGGGTCGTCCGGTCGTGGTGAAGGAGGGGCGGTTCGGGCCCTACGTGACCGACGGTGAGACCAACGCCTCGCTGCGACGCGGTGACATCCCGACCGACCTCACGATGGAACGGGCGATGGAGCTGCTGGCCGAGCGGCGGGCGGCGGGCCCCTCCAAGAAGAAGG
>DATEEV010000386.1:0-2997 GCA_035281005.1 Microthrixaceae bacterium
TTCGAGGCCCGCAAGGTCCGGCGCCTGATCCGACACATCGAGCCGTGGTCGGTGCTCAAGCTCTCGCTGCTGTTGTTCCTGTCGCTCTGGCTCGTGTTCATGATCGCGGCGGTGATCGTGTGGAGCGTGGCCAACGGGTCCGGCACGATCGACAAGATCGAGACCTTCGTCGAGTCCAACCTCGGCCAGAGCGACTTCCAGTTCGACGGCGACTTCCTGTTCCGCCAGTTCGGCCTGATCGGGCTCATCCTCACTCTTGCAGCAACCCTGGCGATGACCATCGGCGCGGTGGTGTTCAACCTGATCAGCGACATCATCGGTGGCGTGTGGATCACCGTCATCGAGGAGGAGACGATCCGGCCGACCGACCGAGGGCGCTGATCGGCTCGCAGCCTTCGAACCGGCTCCGGTATCGTTCCCCGTTCCCACCGGGGCTATAGCTCAGTTGGTTAGAGCGCACCCCTGATAAGGGTGAGGTCGCTGGTTCGACTCCAGCTAGCCCCACTGACCGGCCTCGTAGCCGAGCTCCCGGCGGTTCGTCGGGGGCGGATGATCACTTGGAGGACTGTGATGGCACGGCTGAGACGGGCGATCCTCGCCCTCATGCTCGCCGGGATCGCCGCGGCCGTCCTGAAGTTCCGGGGGACCGGCGGCACGCCGCCACAGCACGGCGGTTGGCGCGAGCTCTCCGGCGACGATCTGCGCTGAGCGACGTGCCCGAGCTCGAGATCGGAGTGGTGGGCCTGGGGGCGACTGGTGCGCGCATCGCGCGGGCCCTGGTCGAGTCGGCCGAGGTGGCGACCGTGGTGGTGAGGGGTTCGAGCCCCGATCGCGAACCTCGGGTGGTCCGGGCCCTCGGCGACAAGGCCATGCGGTGGGCCTCGGGTGCACCGTCGGTGACGGTGATCGCGACCCCGCCCGGCACTCATCTCGAGCTCGCCCGGGCCGAGGTCGAACAGGGCCGCCATGTGGTGTCCACCTCGGCCGACCTCGACGAGATCGAGTCCCTGTTCGGCCTGGGGCCCCTCGCGGCCGAGCTCGGGGTGGGCGTGATCGCGGGGGCGGCGATGTCGCCAGGCCTGAGCACGGTGCTGGCCTGCCATGCGGCGGAGCTCTTCGACGAGGTCACCGAGGTGCACGTGGGGATGCTCGGAGCCGGAGGCCACGCGTGTGTCGAGCAGCGGGCCAGGGCCCTTGCGGCCGATGGGCTCGAATGGCGCGAGGGCGAGTGGCTCGAGGCGGGCTCGGGGTCGGGCAAGGAGCTGTTGTGGTTCCCCGATCCGATCGGGGCGCGGGACTGTGCGCGGGGCCGTTTCGCCGAGCCGGTGCTCTTGCACCGGGTGTTTCCAGGGGCGTCGCGTCTGTCGGCCCGGGGCGCGGTCGAGCGGGCCGAACGCTGGATCGGTCGCTTCGCCCCGCGCCAGCCCCTGGCTCCTGATGGTGAGCCCGGAGCGATCCGCGTCGAGGTCCACGGTCGCCGTGACCAGGGCCTCGACACCGTCGTGTACGCCGCGATGGACCGACCGGCGCTGGCTGCTGCGATCACGGCCGCGGTGGCGGCGATCGGCATGGGGCTGCAGTCGCCCGCCGAGGGCGGGGTGGTCGGGTTGGCCGAGGCGGTCGAGCCCGTGCCGTTCCTCACCGAGCTGGCTCGGCGCGGAGTCCGCGCCGCCACGGCGCTCGACCCCTCCTGAGAGCTCCTGTCGCTCACTCTGCGTCGTGAGCGTTGCTTCAGTTCCCTCCGGGTCGCGTCGATAGCTGGGGAGCACAGCTGGGTGTACGCCCGGACGATCCCTGGAAATCGGGGCGTTCTGTGGTCGCGCGAGAAAACCTCTCAAGTTCGGGCCGCCGATGGTCGATACCTCCGTTCGTTGGTGAGTGACAGGAGGAGCACACCGTGAGCGGTGCGGATTCGAGTCCCTTAGGCCCGGAGATGGAACAGCGGCAGATCACGCGGCTGATCGAGGACAACCTGGCCGTCGTGAACCACATCGTGTTCCAGGTGGCAGTGCACTTCCCCCGTCACGTCGATCGTGACGAACTGGCCCGTGCCGGTGCCCTCGGTCTCGTCGAGGCGGCTCGCCGGTATGACGACTCCAAGGGGGTGCCCTTCCAGCGGTTCGCCGCCCAGCGGATCCGTGGGGCGATCATCGACGCGGTCCGTGCCGCCGACTGGGCGCCCCGCTCGGTGCGGGCGCTGGCCCGGCGGCTCGACACCGTCGAACAGCGCCTGGCCTCACAGCTCGGTCGGGTGCCGACGCGGGGCGAGATGGCCGAGGCGTTGGACATGTCGAAGGCCGAGCTGCATCATCTGCAGGACCGCATGTTCCGCTCCGTCGTGCTCGCCTTCGAGCATCTGATCTCCGACGGGCCCGACGAGGAGCTGACCCTGGTCGACGTCCTGGCCGATCACCGGGTCGTCGAACCGTCGGCCGAGCTCGAGCAGCGAGAGCTGCACGCCTATCTCCGCGACGCGATCGCCCTGCTGCCCGAGCGTCAGCGGCTGGTGATCGTCGGCTACTTCCTCCAGGAACGCACCTCGGATGAGCTTGCCGGTTTCCTCGGCGTGACCGAGTCCCGCGTCTCCCAGATGCGCACCGAGGCGCTCGAGACGTTGCGGGCCGGCATCGAGGCTCAGTACCAGCCCCGGGTCGATCTCGACGCCGATGCCGAGCCGCTCGGCCGGCGCGACAAGCGCCAGGCGAACTACGCGCGGGCGATCGGGGTACGCCAGGACTTCCAGGACCGCATCACCCGGAGCCGGGGCCTCGAGGACCAACGGCTCGTCGAAGCCCTGCTCGCCGTGTGAACACGCGAGCCGCAGGCGGGAGCGCCAGCGACGCCGAGGCTCCGTCTCCCGCGAACCGGCTGCGCCGGTTCGGCTGCATCCGTGATCGCTTGCGATCCGGGGCCATCAAGCCGAGCCGCAGGCAGGAGCGCCAGCGACGCCGAGGCTCCGTCTCCCGCGAACCGGCTGCGCCGGTTCGGCTGCATCCG
>DATEEV010000387.1:0-5465 GCA_035281005.1 Microthrixaceae bacterium
CGGAGTGCCCGGTGCCCGCGCGCCGTCACCCACATCCGCGGCGCCGCCGGGCGCGGGGCCAGTGGTGCCCGGGACCGAATCGCCGATCTGGGGAGCTCGGGGCGGCGGGACCTTCGGTACGAGGTAGGGGGCGCCATCGCCGGGTCGTCCCGGCGTCTGGATGGGATTCGGTTCGTCGGACATGTCAGGACCAATCGTTCAGCCGATGGCTTCCGCCAGCAGCGACCGCGACGGCTCGGCCGGCAGCGGAGGCTGGCGGAGACCGTCGACGTTCATCCATTGTTCGACTCGCAGCACGCGGGTGCCGTCGACGGGCACCTCCAGCGCGGCGAGCAGTTCGTCGGGACGCACACTGCGCCCCTCGGTGGCGAGGTCGACCTCGAGGCCGGTCACGCCGTCGGATCCGGTGATCTCGGCACGCAACAGCTGGGGACGGAGGTCGACCTCTTGCGGCTTGCCCTTGCGGACCACCGCGAGCGGCATCGTCTCCGCGGCGAGCACCGAGTCGAGTCGCGCACCCAGTGCCGAGGCATCGGTCTCCGGAGTCCGGAAGCGCCACGTGACGCTCGAGACGACCGCCTGGAGGGCCGGCTCGTTGTCGGCGACCTGTCGCGCGCCGGTCACATCGATGCCGTCGGGCAGCACCGCGGACACGAGCTCGGGCAGCTCCTCGATGGCGACCCCGCCACCGCTGGAGAGATCGATGTCGATGTACTCCGCGAGTGACTCGTGACCGACGGAGAGCGCGAGGCCGAAGTGCAGCTTGGGCCGCGGCGAGAACCCCTCGCTGTAGGCGATGGGCAGTGATGCCTTGCGAACCGTCCGTTCCCACACCCGGGCGAGGTCACGGTGGGAGACGAAGCGGACCTTGCCGAGCTTGGTGTGACGCAGGCGCACCCTCATGAGGTCACCACCGGTGCTCTGGCGCCCAACGCGACCGGCGTCGAGGCGAGCCCGGCGAGCTGGCCGGTGCCCTGGCTCCCACCAGCGGGTGGGGTCGCCGATGCGACGATGTGTTCGATCGAGTAGCCGGTACAGGCGCCGCAGTCGTAGCACGGAGTCCATCGGCAGTCCTCGAGGCCCACCTCGTCGAGGGCGTCTCGCCAGTCCTGCCAGAGGAAGTCCCGGTGCAGGCCGGCCTCGAGGTGGTCCCAGGGCAGCACCTCGTCCTCGGTGCGGTGCCGGTACACGTACCAGTCGATGTCGAGGCCCGCCGCTGCCATCGCCTCGGTCCACCGGTCGAGGTCGAAGCACTCCGACCACTCCTGGAAGGTGCCGCCGCGGCGCCACACTTCCTCGATCGCCGCGCCGACCCGCCGGTCACCGCGACTCGCGATGCCCTCGGCCATCGTGGCTGCCGGGTCGTGCCACCGCAGGTCGACGCCCCGCTCCCGGCGGGTGGCGTCTCGGAGCAGGCCGATCTTGCGACCCAGCTCCTCGCGGGTGTTCTGGCCGAACCACTGGAACGGCGTCTGGGGCTTGGGCACGAACCCTCCGACCGACACGGTCACCGACGGGTTTCGATGGTGACGGCGGCCGATCTCGACGACGTTGCGACCCAGTTCGGCGATGCCGAGCGTGTCCTCGTCGGTCTCGGTCGGCAGCCCGGTCAGGAAATAGAGCTTCATGCGCCGCCAGCCCTGGGAGTAGGCGGACTCGACGGCGGAGTAGAGGTCGTCCTCGAGAATCAACTTGTTGATGACCTGCCGCATCCGCCAGGTGCCGGCCTCGGGAGCGAACGTCAGCCCGGTGCGCCGGGCACGCTGGATCTCGGCCGCGATCCCGACGGTGAAGGCGTCGACGCGCAACGACGGCAGCGACACCGAGACCTGCCCGCAGTTGGCCGGGGCGTCCACGATGTCGCGGACGAGGTCGCCGATGCCACTGAAGTCAGCGGACGACAGCGACGTGAGGGCGACCTCGTCGTAGCCGGTGCGGCGGAGGCCGTTCTCCACCATCGTGCGCACCTGGTCAGCGGGCCGCTCACGCACCGGCCGGGTGATCATCCCGGCCTGGCAGAAGCGACAGCCTCGCGTGCAGCCTCGGAACACCTCGACGTTGAGCCGGTCGTGGACCACTTCGGTCAGCGGCACGAGCTGCCGGCGGGGATAGGGCCACTCGGCCAGGTCGGCGATCGTGCGCTTCTGGACCCGCTCGGGCACTCCCGGGAACTTCGGCGTGACCGAGACGAGCGCCGGGCCGTCGTAGGCGACGTCGTACAGGGACGGGACGTAGACGCCGTCGACCTTCGCCAGCGCGAGGAGCAGCTCGGCCTTCGAGCCGTCCGGGACCGGTTCGTTGCCGTGGGCGGCCTTCCAGGCACCGACCACGTCGGAGATCTCCGAAACGACCTCCTCGCCGTCGCCGAGCACGACGAGGTCGACGAAGTCGGCGATGGGCTCGGGGTTGAACGTGCAGTGGCCCCCGACGACGATCAGCGGGTCGTGATCACGGCGCTCGGCCTGGCGGACTGCGAGGCCCGCGAGGTCGATGCAGTTCAACAGGTTCGTGTAGGTCAGCTCCGCCGACAGGTTGAAGGCGAGCAGGTCGAAGTCGGCGGCGGCCCGGTGGCTGTCGACGCTGAACAGGGGCAGACCGGCGCCGCGCAGCTCGGCCTCCATGTCGATCCAGGGCGCGTAGGCACGCTCGGCCGTCGATGACGGCCGTTCGTTCAGGATCTCGTAGAGGATCTGCAGTCCTTGGTTCGGCAGTCCGATCTCATAGGTGTCGGGGTAGATCAGCAACCACGACACCCGGTCGGGTGAGTGAGCGGGGACGACAGCGCCGTCCTCGCACCCGATGTATCGAGCGGGCTTTTGGACCTTGGCCAGCAGGGATTCGAGCTGTGGCCAGAGAGTGGTCATTTGGCGGCAGAGTCTACTGACCGGCCGCCCGGCGACAGGAACTTCAAGCGATCACCCGAAAATTGCCGAGAGATCACGAATAGCGACGCATGTGCACGTTGAGCACCAGCCCCATGGCGATGAACGTCGTGATCGTCGAGGAACCCCCGTAGGAGAAGAACGGCAGCGGGATGCCGGTCACCGGCATGATCCCGAGGTTCATCCCGATGTTCTCGAACACGTGGAACATGACCATGCACAGCACGCCGACGCAGATGAGCTGCCCGACCCGATCTCGAGCGAGCTGGGCGGTGCGCCAGATCCGCCACACGATCCCGGCGAGCAGCAGGACCGTCAGCCCCGCCCCGGCGAAGCCGAGCTCCTCGGCAGGCACGGTGAAGATGAAGTCGGTCTGCTGCTCGGGCACGAAGCCGCCGGCGGTCTGTGGACCGTCGAAGAGGCCCTTGCCCGTGAGACCACCCGACGCGATGGCCTTCTGCGCCTCCCGGGTGTTGTACACCGCACCCTCCGACGCCCGGTCGGGGGTCACGAACGAGATCAACCGGTCCTTCTGGTACTGGTCGAGGGTGTCGGAGTTGAGGATGCCGAAGATGGCGATCAGCCCCATCAACGCGAGCACCACCAGGTAGCGCGCCGGCACGCCGCCGACGATCAACATCCCGAGGCCGATGAAGACGAACACCAGGGTCGTGCCGAGGTCGGGCTGCAACATGATCAGACCCATCGGCAACGCGAGCACCACCAGGCACACCGCGAGGTGACGCAGCCGGACGGCCTGGTCGAGCCGACCGAGGAACGCGGCCAGCGCGATGATCGTGGCGATCTTGGCCAGCTCCGCGGGCTGGATCTGGATCGGGCCGATGTCGAACCAGGCCCGGATGTTCTTGTGCACCGATCCCACTCCGGGCACCAGCACCAGGCCCAGCATCGCGATCGCCGCGAGGTAGACCGCCCAGGACCAGTCCGCCAGACGTTCGTAGTCGACCCAGGCGGCCACGCCCATCGCCACCACGCCGATGACCACGAAGAGCACCTGCTTGGAGATGAACGCGTTGGGGTCCTCGCCGTGATGGGTCGCGCTGTAGATCATCAACAGCCCGAACACGGTGGCCAGGCCCACCAGGGCGCACAGCACGAAGTCGACGTGGCGCCACGCAGCGGTCATGTCGTGCTTGCGGCGGACGCGGCCGAGCCCGCCTCCGGGGCTCGTGCCGAGGCCTCCCCCCACTGGCGGGCCGAGTCGCTCCTGGGTGGTCATGTCGAGCTCCCGTTCGGACCCACGGGGGCCGCGGGTGTCGCCGGGGGCACCGCGCCCTCGGAGATCGGCTTCATCACCTGGAAGGCGATCGGCGCGGCGACGTCAGCGCCGAAGCCCGCCTCGGGGATCACCACCGAGATGGCATAGGTCGGCACCGCGCCCGGCCCGGTCGGGCCGTACGCGACGAACACCGACGTGTCGGCCTTCCCTCTCACCTGGGCGGTGCCGGTCTTGCCGGCCATCGGCCATGCGGTCCGGTTGTTCTGCCAGACGCCCGCCGCCGTGCCGTTCCCGGCCATGACCACGCCCTCGAGCCCGGCCGCGATCTTCTGGTAGTGGTCCGCGGTGAACGGCACCTGACCGACCTGGACCGGCTCGGCGATGCGCACCACGGTGTGGTTCGCGGGATCGCCCGGGTTGGCGCCGACGTCATTGGGCCGCGTGACCTTCGAGACGATGAGCGGAGTGAGCCGGTTGCCTCCGTTGGCGAAGGTGGCATACCCGTTGACGAGCTGCAGCGGCGTGACCAGCACGTCGCCCTGACCGATGCTCGTGTTGAGGTTGTCACCGGTGAACCAGCTCCCCCGCGGAAACGCCTCGGGGTTCTCCTCATGCTGCTTGCGGATGATCTCGGGGGTCGGCAGCTTGCCCCGGCCCTCCCCCGGCAACGCGACACCGCTCTTCGAGCCGAGGCCGTACTTCGCGGCCCAGTCCTGGATCACCGACTCGCCGTAGGTCGCCCGGTTCTGCCAGAGCCCGTCCGCGATCCAGTAGTAGAAGACGTCGGACGACACCGTCAGCGACTTGGTGATCTCGACCTGACCGTTGCCTCGACCGCCGGCGTTGCGGAAGGTGCAGCTCTCCCCCTTGCAGTCCCTCACCTTGTACGAGCCGCCGTCCCTGATGGAGTCGTTGCCCGGCTTGAGGAAGCCCGACTCGAGCGCGGCAGTGGCGGTGAACAGCTTGAACGTCGAGCCCGGCGCGTAGGTGCCCTGCAACGCCCAGTTGAACAGGGGCTGGCCCTGCGCCTTGTCGTTGAGCATCGCCCACAGGTCCGAGTCGATGCCGTTGACCAGCTGGGCCGGGTCGTAGGTCGGATACGAGGCCATGGCGAGGATCTCGCCCGATTGGGGGTTGGTGATGACCACCGATCCTTGCGGCGCCTTGATGACCTTGCCGTCGTCGGTCCTCTGGCCCCGCATCGCGCTCAGGCGCTGCTGGAGCAGCTGCTCCGCGTAGGCCTGCACGTCGAGGTCGACGGTGAGCCAGATGTCGTCGCCCGGGCGGGCCTTCGCGTCCTCGACGGTGGTGAGGTAGTCGCCCCGCGCATCCACCTGGATGCG
>DATEEV010000388.1:0-2281 GCA_035281005.1 Microthrixaceae bacterium
GCTCGACAACCCGGACAAGGTGTGGAAATTCAACGCCGCCGACCTTCCCGAGCGTGCCCTCTGGGACGACTACATGTCCGCCTACGAGGACGCGATCACGGCGACGTCGACGGAGTGGGCGCCGTGGTACGTGATCCCCGCGGATGACAAGGCGGTGATGCAGGCCCTGACCGCCGCGATCCTCATCCACACGATCGAGTCACTCGACCTGCACTTCCCCACCGTCAGCGACGAGGACCGCGCCCGAAACGCCGAGGCCCGACGTCAGCTCGAAGCCGAGCCCGACTGAGCCCGAAACCCCGGGACTGGCAGTCGTAACGGGATGCCAGACGCCCGGTTCGACTGCCAGAACGGACTCAGGCGGCGGGTCTCCGTCGCTTCCACAGGACGTCGATCAACGTGCTGATGGCGAGGATCACCCCGATCGCGATCGCCGTGCCGGGCTCGTCGACGAGCGTGGTCACGACGAAGGTGCCGAGCACGATGACCGTGGTCGAGACGGCCAGCACGAGCATCGCCGCGCTGGCGCCGGTCTCGCGTCGGATGCGCATGTGCCCTCCCGACACCATCGCGAACACGGTCAGGGCGACGGCGCTGCCGATCGAGGCGATCGCGCTCAGGTCGAAGAAGACGGCGAGGAGCGCGGCCCCGATCGCCGTGAGGAGCAGGCCCCACGAGGCCTTCGGACCCACGGTCCGCGCCATGAGCGGAGGCCACTGACGGCTGTCCACCATGTGCTGGCTGAGGCCGGTGGCCGGGTAGAGGCCGGCGTTGGTGGCGCCCGCGGTCGCGAAGAGCGCGGTGATGCTCATCAGCCAGTAACCCGCACGTCCGAGCACCGGTTCTGCCGCCACGGCGAGAGCGGTGCCACCCGACTCGATGACCTCGGGGACCGAGAGGGTGCCGAACACACCGAGCGACACCAGCACGTAGATCGTCGTGGCGATCCCCAGGGCGAGGTACATGGCGCGGGACAGCTGTCGAGTGGGGTCGGCGAGGTCCTTGGCGGTGAAGGTGATCACGCCGAAGCCGAGGAACGCGAAGAACGTCAGCGCGACGCTCGACACGATGTCCTTGACCGAGGGGTAGCCGGACGGCGCGAGCAGATCCGGTTCGATGGTCGCGAGCGTCGTCACCGCGAAGACCAACAGGATGCCGATCACCACGACCACCACGAGCGTCTGAGCGCGTGCGACGGCCTGTGAGCCCACGACGTTGAGCAGGGTCATCGCGACGACCACGGCCACCGCGAACACCTTGACCGCCCAGGTGTCGCCGTCGGCGAACATCGAGCTCGCGTAGCTACCGAACGACACCGCCACCATCGCGGTCACGATGGCGTTGGCCGCGTAGAGCAGCCAGCCGACGATGCCGGTGAGGTGGCTGTCGTGACCGAAGATCTGCCCGACGTATTCCATCAGCCCGCCGGCTGACGGGAACCGGGCCCCGAGCTTCGAGAACGAATAGCCCTGCAGGAGGGCGATGCCGCCCGCGATGAGGAACGAGATCCAGACCGCCGCACCTGCGACCTCGCCGGCCGCGCCGAGCAGGGAGAAGATTCCTGCGCCCACCATCGAGCCGACGCCGATGAAGGCGGCCTGACGCGTCGACAGCTGACCCGCTTGACCGTTGATGGTGGCTCCCCTCGTCCCTCGCTCGCGGGCGTGGCCGCGACGATTCCTTGTTCCTGAAGGTAACTCACCACCAGCCCCGATCACCGCGTCCCCGACGCTTCGCACATATCGTCGAGGGGATGAGCCCCGCCCCCACCGACGTCCACCAGGAAGGCGGCGGTCAACGACTCAGCGTCCTGTTGGCCATGGCCATGTTCGTGCTCGTGGTCGACACCTCGCTGATGAACGTCTCGATCTCGGCGGTCGTGAACGACCTCGGCACCACGGTGAGCGGGGTGCAGTCGGCCATCGCACTCGAGGCACTCGTCTCGGCCGCCTTCATCCTCATCAGCGGAAAGATCGGCGACCTCATCGGCCGCAAGCGGGCCTACACGCTCGGCCTGCTCGCCTACGCCATCGGGGCCCTGGCGATGGTGCTGGCCCAGGAGCTCTGGGTCATCCTGGTCTTCTGGGCGATCGTCGGCGGTCTCGGCGCCTCGCTCCTGCTCCCCTCCATGCAGTCCCTCATCCACGGCAACTTCGAGGGCGCCGCTCAGAAGAAGGCGTACGGCCTCGTCGGCGCCGCGGCGGCGATCGCCGCCGCGATCGGCCCGCTGCTCGGCGGCTTCGTCACCACCTATCTCTCGTGGCGGGTCGGCTTCGCCCTC
>DATEEV010000389.1:0-5116 GCA_035281005.1 Microthrixaceae bacterium
GCGGGCGCCGGCGCTCATCGAACGCCACAACAGCAACAGGCCCGCCGCGACCAGCACCCAGGTCAACCCATGGAACATCCCATCCCAGAAGGTGTTCTCCTCCAGCGTCGACACGGAGGCGTTCGGGAAGTCGGATGAGGAGGGGGTGTCGGTCAACAAGTGGTGCCACTGCAGGATCTGATGGAGGACGATGCCGTCGATGAACCCGCCGAGACCGAGGCCCAGCACCACCCCGGCCACGACGGGTGATCGACGGGTGGGAGACTCGGTTGCCGGAACGTCGGTGAGGTGCACCACCGCCGACCGATACCCGTTCCAGGTCGAGCTCAAGCGCTCGTGACACCGCCTCGCCCGAGTGTCGAGGTATGTCGGGGACACGCGACTGGGTAGGCACCCCGCGATGAATACCGACGACCAATCAGAGACGACCAGATCCCTTGGTGAGGATCTCGAATACTTCGAGCCGGGTCGACCCGGTTCGCTGCGTGACCAACGCCCGCTGCTCGATGAGGACGGCGAAGACATCCGTCAGTACACCGGCGAGCCGGTCGAGACCGAGGACGGCTGGGTCATCCCCCAACAGCAGAACCTTGCGGGCAAGGACAACATCGCCGGTGACGGCGAGTGGCCCGACCCCGACACCGCGCCTACTCAACCAGCGGGAGGAGATCGACCGGGGAAGTGACCTCGTTTCGGCCCGGGAGCTCTCGACCTGGAGAGGAGTCTGCCGTGTCCCGACGCCATGACTTTCCCGGGCGGTTGACCACGACGTCGGGTGAGACCGGCGCTCCACAGCCGACCTGATCGGACGATGGCATGAAGGTTTCGACGTTCCCGGGTGTCTTCGCCCCGATCTCTGACTCGTTCCTCTTGGCGGAGGCGGTCGCTGATGAATGCCCTCCGACCGGGGCCCGCCTCCTGGACCTGTGCACGGGCAGCGGTGTGGTCGCGCTAGCCGCCGCGTCACTCGGCGTATCCACGACTGCGGTCGACATATCGCGGAGGGCCGTGTGGACTGCTCGTTGGAATGCGTGGCGCGCCACGCAGTCAGTGCGCGTGCTTCGAGGCTCGCTGTTCGAGCCCGTGGAGTCGGAGCGGTTCGACTACATCGTGTCGAACCCGCCCTATGTGCCATCCGCCGATCGTGACCTTCCCCGACGAGGCCGGAGTCGGGCGTGGGCAGCGGGGCCTGACGGCCGAGTGGTGCTCGACCGCATCATCGACCTGGCGCCAGCCCATCTGTTCCCGGGCGGCAGGCTGCTTGTGGTGCATTCGTCACTGATCGGTGAGGATCGAACGCTGGCCCGGCTCGCCGATGCTGGATTCGAACAGCCTGAAGTCGTCGAACGTCGACGAGGTCCGCTGGGGCCTCTCATGCGAGAACAACAGCGCCGGGGAACCATCGCCCCCCACATCGAGGTCGAGGACCTTCTCGTCGTTCGCGCCATCCGAAGCCGAAATGGGTAGCACTCCCTCTACGACATCGGTCGGTGTTGTACGCCGTGGGTCACCGGGCTGTGTCGCGACGGCGAGTCGTGTTGCGCAATCAAGCTGGGTAGCACCTCCGTCGTACGAAGGTCGAGGCGAGAGCAGGAGCCCGGAGCCATCGTTCACGAAGCGGCGAAGGCCTCTGCGAGGTAGGCAGTGGCATTGGCGAGGCCGACAGTGCGGAGTTCGTCGGCACCGTTGCGTTGAATGAGCGCGCGGCCGCCGTCGAGCCCGTCGGGAGAGCAGGGTTCGATGTCGTCGAGCAGGCGGTGCAGTCGGTCACGGGTCGGCTCTCGGCACCCCGAGGTGAGGTCTGCAAGCTCTCCGTGCACGCCGTCGCGCAGAGCGCTCCACCGGTTCTCCTCGATCCGCCACGAGGGATGGGCTTGCGGGAGCTGACCATCGTGATGGCGGGCCGCGAGCCACTGGACGAGCGCGGACACGACCTCGGCGATGCTCCCAGCCGCGACGGAGGTCGCCTGCACGTCGGGAACTCTGACCTCCAGGGTTCCGAAGTGGATGTGAGGACGCAGCTCCCACCACCATCGGCGAGGCTCGGGCACCGAACCGCTGTGTCGACCCCACGACAGCGCCGCGGCGAACTCGTCCCAGCTCTCGAATGCCGGAGGGACCCCCTGTCGTGGGAGCAGCCCACAGATGAGTGGGCGGATCGAGGCGAAGCCGGTGTCACGACCTTCGTAGAACGGCGCCGACGCGGCGAGCGCCGCGAGCTCGGGCAGATACCCACGAAGGGTGTTGTAGACGGCGAGAGCGCAGGTCGCGTCGCCGAGTGCGACGTGGACCTGGAGTGACCCGACGACCTGGCGGCGGGCGACCTCGCCGAACTCCGCTTCGATGGCGCGGTGACGATCGGAACTCGACGGCCCCAGCGCAGCGACGACCGGATGCACCGTCGCAGCGGCGGGCACCACGCCGAGCTCTGAACACGCCGCGGCAACCAGTCGCCGGCCCCGGACCAGGTCAGCGACGGCATCGAGTGCCGAGTGGCGTGGTCGGGAGATGATCTCGATCTGGCAGGAGGGCATTTCCACCTTGACGAGCGGGTCCCCCGCCACTTCGACGACGTCGCCGGCTCGAGCGACCGGCATCAGCGTCTCGCGGTCGAGAATGAGGATCTCCTCCTCCAACCCGATCGTGCCGGCATCGGTGGCATCGAACCGCTGTCGAATCGCCTCCGCATCGACGGGCTCGGCGACATCGAGTCGGTTGGTCATGGAAGCGGCCGCAGGAGCGAGGTGCGTCCCTCTCGCCAGGCGTCGAGGATGTGGGTGGTGAAGCGCTGCTCCAGCAGCTTGACGGCACGCGCGCCGAACACCACGGACCCTGCAAGCGCCGGCTCGCTCTCCGCCAGACCTCCGGCCATCTCGTCGAGAGCGATGACCTGATGGATCTCATCCGCCACCACGTGCTCGTCATAGAAGTCCGCGGCAGCGTCACGGAATCCCAGACGGCGGAGCGCGGCGGCGTAGTTCCCCATCGGACCAACGGAGCACATCTCGAACAAGGCCAGGTGCCCGATCAACGCGCCGCGCCAGCGTCGGTGCAGCCCGAAGAGCGAGACGAGGTTGACGGTCGCCAGCGTCACCCCCGGAACGACCCGTAGGTACGCGCCGTAATTGGTTTCGAGGTTGAGCTCCTTCATCGTCTGGGCGAAGAGGTGTGAGTGCACCCGTTCGGGTCGTCCGTCGCCGTACTCGCCCATCTGGATCGTGACGAGCGCGGCCTTCGCGCGACCGCCGAGGCGCGGGATGGCCCAGGAGTGCGGGTCCGCCTCCTTCAACTGGTAGAGCGAGCGGTGCACGCAGAACTCGCGCATCTCGTTGATCGTCCCCCGTTCGGCCATGTGTGCCGAGATGGAGGGCCCGCCGCCCGGGGCCGTCAGCGTCAGCAACTCCTCGCGCATCTCCGACGGCGACAGGTCGACGGACGGCGCGCCGATCGACTCGATGACTCCGGCCATGAAATCGGCTTCGAGCCGCTGCCGGAATCGAAGCAGCGACGGGTTCCACTCCCACTCTTCGGCCACCCCAGGCAGGCCGCGGTAGTGCAATTCGTAGCAGAGGTACAACGCCAAGCCGCTGTCCTCACCTCCGAGTGGGTGATCAGCGAGGGGCGGCGCTTCGGGGAGTTCGTGGACGGAACGCTGGAGGTGTCCACAGAGCCATTCCGACACGGGTCCCCGTGTCGGTATGAGCGTGGCTGGCGGTCGGTAGGTCGCCGAGCGGGATTCGAGAGTCAGCATGGTGGCCGTCGGGTTCGTGTCCGTAGCGCGCGAGGTCACGAGGTCAGCAGTGCCCGCTCCAGCATCGCGTTCCTGGCCACGGAGCCATAGACGTCAAGGTGCTCGGCCACCATTCGCTCGCTCGAGAACCGGGTCGCAACCTCGCGGCGACACCGCGCACGGTCGAGCTGAGCGACTCGAGTCATCGCATCGCACAGCCTTTCCTCGCTGCGCGCGACGAATCCGGTGATGCCGTCGGTGATGAGCTCGGGCACAGAACCCACCGGCCTGGCCACGACCGGCGTGCCACACGCGAGGGCCTCGATCATCACCATCCCGAAGGGCTCTGACCACGCGATGGGATTGAGCAGGCAGATCGCGCCGGCGAGCAGAGAAAGCTTTTCCGGCCCGCTGACCTCGCCGAGGTATTCGACGCCGTCGCCGAGCAACGGCGCTACGGATGATTCGAAGTAGGCCTCCTCGGCCGGCTCGCGCATCTTGGCGGCGATTCGCAACGGCACTCCTGCTCGCCGCGCAACTCGCGCGGCGATGTGCACGCCCTTCTCCGGGGCCATCCGACCGAGGAACAAGGCGTAACCGCCGTCGCCGGCACCGAACGGGAATGTCTCGATGTCGACACCGTGGTGGATGACCGCGGCGACCGGGATGCCGGCCGCCGCGGCCGTCGACGCGTGGTCCTCGGAAATGGCGATGATCGGCACCGTGGAGCCGACTTCGCGATAGAGGTCGGCAAGGTCCCCGTCAAAGGGGCCATGGTTTGTCGTCACCACCGGGAGCCCGAGCTGCTGTGCGTACACCGGTCCGACCAAGGTGTGGTCGTGGACCACGTCCGCGCCCCACTCCACGATCTCCCGGTAGGCGTGGATCACGTGGCACAGCTCGGCCGCCGGTCCAGTTGCACCGATTCCCGCCGCCGTTGGCCGAGTCCAACGCGTCGGAACCGCACAATCGCTATCTCCCGTCGCGAACAGGACAACGGTATGGCCGGCGGCCTGCAGACCGCGAGCGAGGTTGTCCAACACGGCTTCGGTCCCGCCGTAGCTGGGCGGCGGCACTGGCACCCAGGGCGGGGCGATGATCGCGATGCGCACAGGATCTCCTTCGAATGCGGGTCAGCTCTGGACTTGAAACGGCACAAGCCAAACGCTCGTCAGGTGGGTTCGGCTCGCGTGGCCGCCGACTTTGTGTCCTGGACGGCGGCGCCGGCGTCTGTCTTGATGTCGTCGGCGGCGGAGTGCACCGATTCCTGTAGGCGTTCTGCCGCGTCGCCGGCGTGTTCCTTCATCGTGTCGGCGATCTGTTGTGCCTGTCCGCCGGCTTTCGATGCGGCGGCTTCGAGCGTCGGCTGGACCTGGCGGGCGGCGC
>DATEEV010000390.1:0-4288 GCA_035281005.1 Microthrixaceae bacterium
GGACACGATGCCGACGTCAGTGCTCACGATCGGGCGTCCGAGCTGGGCCGCCTCGGCAACGACGAGGGGTACCGCCTCCCACACCGACGTGAGCGCGACCACGTCCGCGGCCGCCAACTCGTCCACGGCGTGATCGCTCGGGCCCGCCAGCCGCACGGTCTCGCGCAGACCGAGCTCGTCGATCGCACGAACCAGCTCCGCCTCGAGGGGTCCCTGACCGACGATGGCGGCACGGACGTCGGGGACCCGGGCGGCCACCAGCTTCATCGCCCGGAGGAACGTGGACAGGTCCTTCTGGGGGTGCAGGCGCGCGACCACCACCACGAGCGGCCCGGCCCCATCCGCACCCAACTCGGCACGGACCTCGGCGCGGGGACGACGGGGCACCGGCGAAGGTGAGACGGGCACGATGACCGCCAGGCGGTCAGGCGCGATGAGTCCCTCGCAGCCCGACGCGATCGCCGGCGACGGCGCGATCACGCGGTCGACCCGCCGCACCAGGCGCCGCTCGAGCTCGCGCATCACCCGTGCCGAGCGGCCCGACGACTCCTCCAGCACGAGGTTGTGCAAGGTGAGGACCACGGGCCGCCGTCGTGGGTCCCCGACCGCGACCCAGCCGGCCTTCAGCCCATGCGCGTGCAGCAGCTGGCCCTCGACCCGGCCGAGCTGGCGCCGGGCGCGTACCAGGCCCCATGGCGACAATCCGGCGGGCACGTCGACCACCACGTCGTTACGACCGAGATGCCCGAGCGCGTCGGGGGGTCCGGCGACCACCACATCACGCCCCGCGGCGCGGAGGCGCCGCGTCAGCTCGGCGACATGAGTCCGGATCCCGCCGACGGCGGGCCCCATCAACTCGACGACCTTGCTGGTCGGGGGGAGTGGGTTGGACGAGGGGGACGCTGCCGTCATGCCACTGCGACCCCGGGACGACGCCCCGCCGCGCCGAGGCTCCGCACCGCGGCGACCGGTGCAGGCCCGCCGAGCAGCGCCTGGAGCACCAGGAAGAGCCCGGCCCCGAGCAGTCCGCCGACGGCGAGCTCGACCACGGCTACGGCGACGCTGTCACCGCCGACCCGATCGACGACGAACCACACGACGGTGCCCGAGATGACCGCGGCGACCACGTTGCGGAGCAGCGGCAGCGAGGCGTCGAGGCGTTGGTGGCGAGTCGTCACGGTGCGGCGCACCACCCACCACAACGAGGCGGCCCCGACCGTCTGCGCGAGCGCGGAGGCCAGGCCCAGTCCCGCGACCAGATGGATCCCGTCGACCCGTGATGCCACCCACCACATCGCGACGACCCCGACCGCGACCGCCAACAGGTTGACCAGCGTGGGCGTGCGCGCGTCCTGGTGCGCATAGCACGCCCGGGTGAAGAACAACAGCAGTCCGAACCCGACCACGCCCGGGGCGAACCCCGCAACGGCATCGGCGATCTCGGACTGTCGATCGGCGGCGTCACCGTGGACCACGAGTCGGGTGAGAGGCTCCGCCAGCGCGATCAGCAGGGCCGAGGCGGGCAGGGTCAGGAAGGTGATCGAGCGGATCCCGCGTCCGACGGTGTCCGCGAAGCCGGCCCAGTCGCTGGCGGCGGCCTGGCGCGACAACGACGGGAACCTGGTGGTCATGACCGGCACCGCGAACAGCGCGTGGGGCAACAGGTACACCGCGAACGCGAGCTGGAAGACCGCGACCGCGCCTTCGCGCCGGTTCGAGATCTGCAACATGACGACGAGCAGCACCTGGGTCAGCGCCAGGAACAGCGCGGCCCACCCGCCCTGACGGAGCAGGCGTCGCACCATCGGGTGGCGGTGGTCGAGGTTCGGGCGCAGCGGCACGCGACGCGCAGCGGCGATGATCGGGACCGCACAGAACGCCACGACGCCACCGAGGGTCCCGAGGGCCAGGATGAGCTTCTCGCCCGTGGTCAGTTCGAGGCTGGGTGGGGAGTCGCCGCGCACCAGGGCGAAGAGCAGGTAGGACCCGATCACGACGACGTTGTTGATGGTCGGCGCGAACACCGGCAACGCAAACGACCCGGTGGCGTTGAGCACCGCCGTCGCGACGACGTTCGCCGCGTACAGCACGATCTGGGGCAGGAAGAAGAACAGCAGGAACGTGCCCAGCCGGACCTCGGCCTCCCGGATCCCCGCATCGGGCACGTCCGAGACCATGATCCGCATCAGGTGGGGGGCGACGACCGCTGCGGCCGCGGCGACCGCCGCGAGCATCGTGCAGCTCAGTCCCAGGATCGCACCGACGACGTGGCGGGTCTCCGCCTGGTCCTTCGAGTCGACGAGCTCGACCATGGCCGGCACGAGCACCGCCTGCAGCGCGCCCGCGGCGAGGAGCTCGAAGAGGATGTTCGGGACGGTGTTGGCGGTCTGGTAGGTGTTGGCCAGGTAGGTGGTGCCCAACACGTTCGTCACCACGATGATGCGGAGGAAGCCGGTGCCGCGGCTGACCGCGGTCAGCGCGCTCATCCCCACCGCGGAGCGGGCGAATCCCCTCGCGTCGGGGACCTGCGGGCCGGTGGTCTCGGCCACGTCGGCCATCACGCGTCCGGCGGGAATTGCTGGGTGGCGCTCTCGGTCCGGCCGTAGCGACCGGGTGCCGCGTCGAGACCCTCCGCGAGCACCTGGACGAGGGTCAGCCGACCGAAGGGCTGATCGAGATCGTCGATCGTCGAGATCCGATCACCGAGCTCCTCGTCGCCGGCCACGGCGTCGACGAAGGCCCCCCGCACCGGTTCCTGACCGTCGAGCTCACGCTCGACCTCACCGACGCTCGAGCGCGGGTTCATCAGCTCGGCCGCGACCGCGACGCCGGGACGAGTCCGGACCAGCTCGCGCAGCAGTGGGATCGCGACGGCGTCGGCTCCCAGCTCGGCGCCCTCCCCGGAGGCGACGACCACGCGGAGCCCGGTCGCCGGGAGGGAGCGCGGCGCGCCCTGGGGCGTCTCCCACTCGAGGAGACCGTCGGCCTGCAGCTGCTCGAGTGCGGCGGCACCCTCCGCCGCCGCAGCCGGATCGCCGGCGTCGACCGACGTCGATGGGGCGAGCGCCTCGGAAACGGCTTCGGCGAGCTGGTCGCGCACGGCTTCCTCGTCGACCTCGACCCCCGCGAGGTCGAGCGCCTCGGCCACCTGGGAGCGTCGCCCCTCGTCGGACACGTCGACCCGCTCGTCGAACCAGATCGTGCCGGTGTCGGTGGCGCCGGATGCGACGAGGTCCTCCCGCGCCGCGTCGAGGCTGGCCTCGTCGATGCCCCGCATGGCGACCGTGATCACCGGGTCGCTCAATTGGCCGCCGAGCAACGGCGGAAGGCCGTCGTCACCGAACGATTCCATCTGCGAGTCGTACGAGCCGAGGGCGTCGCGGAAGGCGGTGTTCTCCTCCACCCGGTCCTGGATCTTCTCGTCGAGGCTCGCCTGCCGCGAGCGGAGCGAGTCGACCGTGACGCGCTGCAGCAGGGTCGAGCCCATGAAGATCCCCACCGCGAGCGCGAGGAAGACCGCGGTGATGCTGACGATGTGGAAGCGCAGGTTGACCACGGTGCTCTCAGTTCGTGAAGTCGGACCAGTAGGCGCGGATGATGAGACGGACGGGCTCCGACACCAGCGCGAAGACGACGAGGGCGATCACGGCGGCGCCGACCAGCATCAGCAGGTCGCGCTTGCGGACCCGGGTCTTGTAGAGCCGGCTCACGCCCTTGGCGTCGACCAGGCGCGGGCCGACCTTCATCCGCGTCACGACCGTCGACGCCATGCCCCGGCGGCCCTTGTCGAGGAAGTCGACCATGGAGGTGTGGGTGCCCACGGCCACGATCAGCTCGGCCCCGAGCTCATAGGCGAGCAGCATCGCGATGTCCTCGCTGGTCCCCGACGCGCGGAACTCGTGGTACTCGAGGCCGAGGTCGAGGAGTCGGTCGGCGCCCGGGGCGCGCCCGTCGCGGTAGGCATGCACGACGAGGTGGGCGCCCGAGCTCAGCGCCCGCTCCGACACCGAGTCGAAGTCGCCGATGATCATGTCCGGCACCAGGCCCATGTCGAGGAGCGCGTCGGCTCCCCCGTCGACGCCGATGAGGATCGGGCGCATCTCTCTGATGTAGCCACTGCCGCGGATCAACGCGAGGTCGTCGCGGTAGTCGTGACCGCGAACCACGAGCAGCACGTGACGGTCGCGGAAGTCGATGCCGACGTCGGGAACGACCATGTCGTCGGCGAGCAGATCGAGGTTCTCCTCGACGAACTCCATGGTGTTGTCGATGAACTGGGAGAACTCGC
>DATEEV010000391.1:0-5579 GCA_035281005.1 Microthrixaceae bacterium
CCGACCGCGACCAGGGCGCGAGCCAGCGCGACCCGCTTCGCCTGGCCACCCGAAAGTCGGTCCGTTGGCGTGCCGGCCACGGCAGCCAGCCCCAGTCGGTCGAGCACCGCGTCGATCTCCCAGCCGCGTTCCGGATCGCCACCGGGCGCTACCGCGTCGCTCACCGAGCCAGGCGGCAGGTCGTCGACCTGGTCGAGCATGACGACTCGAGCACCACGACCGCGGCGGATCGTGCCGGAGTCGGGCCGCACCGTGCCGGCGAGGACCCGTAGGAGGGTCGACTTCCCCGTCCCGTTGATGCCGACCAGTCCGATGCGGTCGCGACTCGACACCGTGAGTGACACACCCTCGAACAACATCCGGTCAGGTCGACGAGCGCTCAACCCCGTCCCGTCAATGAGGATCATCGGATCATCAGGCTATGTCGCGAGGATCGATCCGAGAATCGAAGGGGCCAGCTGCAGGTCCGTCCGCAACCTGCCAGTGGAAGGCCGGAGCGAAGGCGTTGAAGCAATCCGGGCAGACCCAGTGGTACAGGTCGTCAATGGTCACCCACCCTGCGTTCCACGAGACGTGATCACCGATCGGCTGGTCCGAGATCTCGCTCCAGCAGAACGCACAGTGGTCGTGGTCCCAGTCAGGTCGGGGGGAGGCCCAGGTGCTCCACGCCATGGCCCGGCCCCGCGAGGCACGTCTCCTGATTCGTTAGCCGCCAATCCTCGAACACAGGACAAAGTGTGGCGAGAGAACGCTCAAACCCGGCGGTCGGGGACGTTTCGGCCCGTGCCCTGGTGGAAGACTGCGTGTTCCTTCCCGGGGGTGACGAATGGCTGGAGACTCGGTACTCAGCTCTGGCACCGAGCGATTCACCGCGACGGATCTCGCGGAACTCTCCGCGTACGTGGCGGCCACGTGGATCGCGGCCGTCGATCTCGACTGGTCGGCGCAAGCCGGCACGGTCGAGTGGACGTGTCTACGCACCGCGGATCACGCGGTCGACTGCGTGTGGGCGCCGGTGTTCTTCCTCGCGTCACGACGCCGGGATCGGTACCCGGACATCGGCGCCGACATGGCGATCGGTGAAGGCGCTCACCCGGCTCGGCTCGTCGAGTCGCTCGAGATGGCGACACGGGTTCTTTCTGCGGTCATCCGCGACACGCCGCGGGATGTCCGGTCGGTGATCTTCCGCCGCCCCGAGATCCTTGTCGGCGCACCTCCGGATTACGCCCCACGCGCCGCCATCGAGTTGGTCCTGCACGCACACGACGTGTGCGTTGGTCTCGACGTCGAATTCGAACCCGATGCGGAGCTCTGCCGCCGGCTTCGCGAGCACACCCGACCGTGGCCGATGTGGACGGTGGGGTGGCACGGCCTCGCACAGTCCAACGACCCATGGCAGGACCTCCTGATCGGGTCCGGCCGGCAAACAGCGCAAGCCTGATCACTGGCGTTCAGGTATGCAGGACTTCCACCGGGCACGTGATCGTCGGAGCGGTCGCCAGTCGTTGATCCGCGGTGAGCAGGCTGCAGTCGAGTCGTTCGGCGAGGGCGATGTAGGCGGCGTCGTAGGCGGTCATGTTTGATCGCAGCTCGAATGCTCGGCGCATGAGCGGAAGTGTCGGATAGCGCGTGAGATCGAGGTCCTCGAGGTCATCGATCGCGTCGGAGAGGCGCTGGTCGGTGAGGTCGCTGGCAATCCAGCGTTTGCGTAGGACCGCGACGGTCTCCACATCGATGAGGTCCGGCGCGGCAAGCTCTCCGGCGCTGGTCAGGCGGTCGCGGGCGGTGGCGCCGTCTGCGCCGTCGTCCGCCAAGGCGTTTGCGAGGACGGACGCGTCGACGACGATCACGAGGCGGGACGCTCACCCTCGAGGTCAGTCACAGCGCGGTCGAGACCGACCCTGCCGCCCCTGCGGCGTCCGACGCTGGCGAAGAGCTCCTCCGGAGTGGGGCGCTCGACCAGCCGAGTGAGCTCGTTCGTCAGGTACTGCTGGAGGGACTGGCCCTGGCGCTCCGCCCGCTGCTGGAGGGCGCCGTGGACCTCGTCGGGCAGGTCTCGTACGAGAATGTTCGGCATGCTTACAGTATGCAAGCATGCCGAATCCGATGCAAGGCCGGGGTCCCCGCAAGTGCTGATCGGCAGCCGTCGCTCACGGCGACACGGACCCGCTGTTATACGGGGCACTGCGAGCAGACCTCAGTCGAAAATCGGCTCTCTGCGTCACAAAGTGGCACGTTGAGGTGTTGTAGAGGGTGATCGACGACGACGGGTCGATGTTCGAGGGTGTGTACCTGCCGCTCCGTCGTTTCGCGTACCTGCGCCGAGCAGTCCTGCGGATCGCGACCAACCAGCGTCGCCAGTCGACACGTCGGGCTGCGATCGCTGCGAAATGGTTGTCCCCAACGGCGTCGCACCACGACGAGCACTGGGATCCGTCGATGCTCGAGCGGTTGCCGGCGACATGTCGGTCGATGCGACCGGTATCCACGCCGGCAGGGTGGTGTCGAGACCCATCGGATCGGCCGACGTCGCCTGATAGAAGCCCTCGGCGAAGCGGGCCCTCCAGTCGACCACCAGCTGTTCGCCGCCGCGGTCGATGCCGAACAGGCCGATGCGCCATGGGTGGTAATCGTCGATCCGGCCGAAGACCGTCAACTCCCGCTGGAGCTGTTCCCTCGTCGCCGCGACGACGGCATCGATGAAGCCCTCGGAGTATTCGTCGGCCGCCACGGCGTTGACGCCCGACAGCCGATCGAGCTTCTCCCGCGCGGCCAACCGCGCGTCCTCGAGCGCGGCGCGCTCCGTCTCGAGATCGACCACCGCACCCACCGATCCAATCCTACGGAGTCGGTCGTCTAGAATCGGCGCCTGCATCGATCGCCGTGCGGGCCGAACGAGGTGGAGCAAGCGATCCGAAACGGATGATCGGGTGGTGGGCGATGGCACGAGGGCGACAGGGCGCGACGGTGCTCGCCTTGGCGGTCGCCATCGCGCTGAACGCCGGGTGCAGTGGCTCGGGCGACGACCGCGCCGACGCCACCGACGACACCGTCGTCGAGCCGACCTCAACGGTTGCGGCGTCACGGCCGCGGCCGTCGCCCGGGTGCGCGAAGGCCGAAGCCACGCCGGCGGTCGCCAACGACCGCCTGTACCTCGATGTCGACGGCGATGAGCGCAGCTACCTCGTCACGGCGCCGGCGGGTCGTGGTGCTCCGATGCCGCTCGTGCTCGACATCCACGGGCTCGCCGAGGGGGCCGAGATCCACTCGGTCATGACGGGTTACGGCGAGCTCGCTACCGAGGAGGGCTTCGTGGTGGCGTTCCCGCAGGCCGAGGGTGAGCTGCTGGATTGGGATGCCGACCCCCGCCTCGACCCGAATCCCGACATCGCCTACATCAACGATCTGATCGACCAACTCGGCGAGGACTTCTGTCTCGACCTGTCCCGGGTCTATGCCACGGGCCTCTCCTACGGGGCGATCATGTCGTCGCTGCTGGCGTGTCAGATGGACGATCGCATCGCTGCCATCGTCGCCATGGCGGGACTGGCCACGTGGGGGGACTGCGTGCCGGATCGGCCGGTGCCGATGATGGCCTTCCACGGCACCGACGACCCGATCATCCTGTTCGGCGGTGGCGTGGACCTCTCCGGTGTGCTCGGCGGTGACGACGAACCGGAGGCGCCGTCGACCACGACCTCTTTGCCTGCACCCGACCTCGACGGTCCCGGCTTCCCGGCAGACGTGGCGACATGGGCCGAGCGCAACGGCTGCGATCCCACACCGACGGAGCGCGAACTGAGCCCCGAGGTCGTGGAACGGACCTACGACTGTCCCGATGGAACCGACGTGGTCTCCATCGTCGTACTCGGCGGGGGACACGCATGGCCCGGGAGCGAGTTCAGCGCCTCCATCGAGAGCATCGTCGGCCACACCACCTTCGACGTCGACGCCACCCGCGACGGTTGGGACTTCCTGAAGCGTCATCGCCTGCCGAGCTGAGGTCCGCGATCGATCGCGAGCACAACTCTCGCCAGCACCGCTCGTCAACTTGGCGCTCTCCAAACGGCCCGTCAGACGGCTCGGTGCAGAGCCCCGGCTCAGCTGAGAGGGAGCGCAGGTGCTCACCTGCCTCTTACCAGGCGGGGACATCATGGTCCCACCCGACGAGGAGGACAGTCATGACCATCGAGATCGGACGGCGCCAGTCGCTCGTGGGCATCGGGACCGTGAGCCTCGCCGCGCTCCTCAGCGCGTGCAGTGACGACGACGCGGCCACCCCCGACACCACGACGACCAGCTCCTCCACCACCACGACCACCCCGTCGGCGCCGTCGACCACGGTCGTGGGCGGGGCGACGATCACCGCAGCCATGTTCGACGACGCCGCCTCGTGTGCGCTGAGCCCTGAGCAGACCGAAGGGCCGTACTACTTCGACGTCGACTCGATCCGCACCGACATCCGTGAGGGTCGCGACGGCGCACCGCTCCGACTCGGGATCAGGGTCCGCGATGCTGGGCGATGCTCCCCGATCGCCGACGCGGTGGTCGACGTCTGGCACTGCGACGCGGTCGGCACGTACTCCGGATTCGAGGCGGCCTCGCGCGGGGGTCCCGGCGGTGGTGGCGGCGGTCCCACCGATGACGAGACCTTCCTCCGCGGGGCGCAGGTCACGAACGGGGAGGGCATCGCCGAGCTCCTCACCGTCTACCCCGGGTGGTATCGGGGACGCACCGTGCACATCCACGTCAAGGTCCACCTCGACAACGCGACGGTGCTCACCTCGCAGCTCTTCTTCGACGATTCGGTCAGTGACGAGGTCTACGCGGCCGAGCCGTACGCGAGCCACGGCGAACGCGATCAGTTCAACGACACCGACGGCATCTTCGACGAACGACTCGTGGTGACCCAGAGCGTGCAGGGCGACGAGCATTGGGCGCTGATCAACCTCGACGTCGACACGAACGGCACGGCTCGCAGCGTGCAGCCGTAGCGAAAGGTCGCGCCGGGCCGCGACGAGCAGTTCTGCGGAGGCCGGTCAGCCGTCGACTCGACGGTTCTCGTACGGTTCGAAGGCACGGCAGGGTTGGCCCCGCAACGACGGGCACGGTGGCGGGTCGGAGGGGTAGGAGGCGAGCGGCGCCACCACGGGCAGGACGAGTCGCGACGGATGGTCGGCGTGGTGCGCGATCTCGATCACCGGCGGCAGGTCGTACTCGGGCAGGATCCACGCCCATCGCGGGCGATCGCCGCCCGGCGTGTGCACCGAGAGCCGAAGCCGCGAGCCGGGCCTGAACACGTGTGCGAAGGGGAACACCTCGATCTCGATCCGCTGCCACTCGCCGTGGGGCATGGGCTCGGCGTCGCTCTCGTACCCGGTGTGCTGTGGATCGAGCTCGGTCGACCCGGCGGCGAGCTTGCGGTGCTGGGCGAGCATCCATCCCGACTGCACGTAGGTCTCGTCACCGTCGGCGCGAACTTCCGACAGCGTGACCGACAGCGGGACGTCGTCGACCTCGGTCCGCACCCAGAGATCCGCGTTCGCAGTGCCCACCATCGTCGTCTCGCGGGTGAACGC
>DATEEV010000392.1:0-6879 GCA_035281005.1 Microthrixaceae bacterium
CCCTGGGCCCGAGTACGGCGGCTACGTGAACTTCCTCGTCGACGGGATCATGGTCGCGGGATGCATGTCGAACACCGGGCAACCCGAGATGGAGGGCATGCCCGACGTGTGGTCGATCTACCTGGCCAGCGACGATGCCGAGAAGACCGTCGAGTCGGCGATCCAGCACGGTGGTCTCGTGTTCGTCGCAGCGATGGACATCATGGACCTCGGCCGGATGGCCGTGGTGGGCGACGCAGGAGGTGCGTCGGTGGGGGTGTGGCAACCGCGGCTGCACCAGGGGTTCGGCCTGTTGGGCGAGCCGGGTGCCCCGAGCTGGTTCGAGCTCCACGCCCGCGACTACGACGCGACCGTCACCTTCTACCGCGACGTGTTCCGGTGGGACACCCACGTGGAGAGCGACTCGGCCGAGTTTCGGTGCACCACGCTCGGTCGACACGGCGCCGGTTTCGGAGCGCTCGCGGGGATCATCGACGCGTCCGGCTTCCTCGCGGACGGCGAGTCGCCGCACTGGACGGTCCATTTCGGGGTCGAGGACACCGACAGCGCGGTCACGCAGGTGCGCGAGCTCGGGGGCGCGGTCATGGTCGCGGCCGACGACGGCCCTTACGGCCGGCTGGCCACCGTGGCCGATCCGACCGGAGCGGTGTTCCGGATCGTCCAGCTGGGCCACCATTGAGCCGTGGCCTACCAGGACGCCCCACCGGGGTGGTGGCGAAGCTTCGTATCGGCCCTGCCGGCGCGCACGGCGAAGCTCGCGGTCGTCCGCAAGGACGGGGCGCCCCACGTGGCACCGGTGTGGGTCGACCTCGACGGCGACGACATCGTGTTCATGACCTCCGCCGACACCGTCAAGGGCAAGGCGATCCTGCGTGACCCTCGGGTCAGCCTGTGCTGGGACGACGAGGAGCCGCCGTTCAGCTTCGTCACCGTCGCCGGTGCGGCCGTGCTCGACACCGACCCCGACGAGTTGTTGCGCTGGGCGACGCGGATCGCCGGTCGCTACATGGGCGACGATCGGGCAGCGGAGTACGGCCGTCGCAATGCGGTGCCGCCCGAGATGGTCGTGCGCGTGCGTCCCACGGCCGTCGTCGCGAAGGTCGACGTCGCCGACTGAGCCGGGGTATCACCCCCCGGGGCGGGGTGGCGGGTCACGCTAGAACCTGGTCGCGGGCCGGCTGGTCGACGGTGAGACCCAGACGAAGAGCGAGACGCAGGAGAGGAGGTCGGCGTGCTGTTCCCCACCATGTCGTTCTTCCTCTTCTTCCTGGTGGTGTTCGGCGTGTCGTGGCGGCTGCGGCCCTACCCGCACAGCTGGAAGCTGTTCATGCTCGCCGTCAGCTACCTGTTCTACGGCTGGTGGGACTGGCGCTTCTGCTTCCTGCTCGCCGGTTCGACGGTCGGCAACATCGTCGCCGCGCACCGGGTCGCGGCAGCCGCGACCGACAAGGGGCGCAAACGCGCCCTGATCGCCGGCGTCGTGTTCAACCTCGTGTTGCTGGGCTTCTTCAAGTACTACGGGTTCTTCGTCGAATCCCTCGTCTCGGCGCTCGAGCCCGTAGGGCTCGCCCCCACGACGCTCCTCGTCGAGATCGCGTTGCCGGTTGGCATCTCGTTCTTCACGTTCTGTGCGCTCAGCTACGTGATCGACGTGTACCGAGGCGACTTCGAGGTCGCCGCACCGATCGACGTCGCGGTCTACCTCTCCTTCTTCCCGCACCTCGTGGCCGGCCCGATCGTGAGGGCCAGGGAGTTCCTGCCCCAGCTGGCGCGGGTACCGGACCCCAACGCGCTCGATGCCACCCGTGCCGTGCACCTCATCGCTCGCGGGCTGTTCAAGAAGGTGGTGATCGCCAACTTCCTGGCGCAGTCGATCGTCGACCCGGTCTTCGCGTCGCCCAACTCGTTCGACTCGTGGGACCTCTTCGTCGGGGCCTACGCCTACGCCGTGCAGATCTACGCGGACTTCTCGGGCTACACCGACATCGCGATCGGCACGGCGCTGCTGCTCGGCATCAAGTTCCCCGAGAACTTCGACCGCCCCTACATCGCGGCGACCATCCAGGACTTCTGGCGTCGCTGGCACATGACGCTGTCGCGCTGGCTCCGCGACTACCTCTACATCCCTCTCGGCGGGAACCGGAACGGCCGACGAGCCGAGTACCGCAACCTGATGATCACCATGGCCCTCGGTGGTCTGTGGCACGGCGCGCGGTGGACGTTCGTGATCTGGGGCGTGTACCACGGAGCGGGGCTGATCGCCGAGCACTGGGCGCAGTCGCGACGCGACCGTCCCCTCGAGGTCCGCTCACCGAAGGTCGAGGCGCTGCGCGAGCAGCTCGGGCTCCGCACCAGTCACGGTGACGTCCCCGTGGTCACGCTCCCGGACGGGCAGCCTGCGAACGCGGCGCTGGCGCCGGACGCGCAGCCTGCGAAGCCGGTCCTGCCGGAGGAGGCGGAAACGCAGGCGACGTCGCCGCCCCCGCCGCGACGATCGAACCCGTGGCTCGGCCGGCTCGTGACCTTCAACTTCGTCGTCGTCGGCTGGATCCTGTTCCGCTCCGAGTCCTTCACCGATGCGTGGGACTACCTGCGCCGGCTGTTCACGGCGTGGGGATCGTCCGGCGAGGTCACGTGGTTGATCGTGGCCACCATCGCCGCGTCGCTGGCGGCGCAGTTCCTGCCCAAGAAGGTGGGGCTGATGCTCGAGTGGCGCGCGTCGCACCTGCCGCCGATCGTGCAGGGGATCGGGTTCGGCGTGTTCCTCGTGGCCCTCGACATCCTCGGGCCCCAGGGCGTCGCACCGTTCATCTACTTCCAGTTCTAGATGCTTGATGGCCTCGTTTCGGCACAGGCTCGCCCTCGGTTGCGCCTCGGGCTTCTTCGCCTCAGCTCCTCGGCGAGAGGCCACATCAAACAGGTCATAAGACGGCCGGTTCTGGCGCGGATGATGGGGGTATCAGCCAACAGAAGAGGAGGCAGGCCAATGGACCTGAAGCTCGAGCTCATCACGATCCCGGTCAGCGACGTCGACAAGGCGAAGGCCTTCTACGTCGACCAGATGGGGTTCAACGCGGACTACGACAACCGCGTGAACGAGTCGCTGCGCTTCGTGCAGTTGACGCCTCCCGGGTCCGCCTGCTCCATCGCGATCGGGGACGGCCTGACCGACGCCGCGCCGGGTTCGGTGCGCGGCATGCAGATGGTGGTCGCCGACGCCGAGGCCGCGCACGACGAGTTGAAGGGCCGCGGCGTCGAGGTCAGCGACATCGACCACCAGCCGTGGGGCGATTTCGTGTACTTCACCGACCCCGACGGCAACGCCTGGGCGCTCCAGGAGCTCCCGGCTCGGTCCTGAACCCAGCCGTCGGCCCCCCCGGGGGTGTCGACCGACTCGCCGAGGTCCACCGGTAGCCTCGCTCCGGATGGCACGACGGCGGCGGCTCGGCATGCGGGCCATCACCGCGTGGAAGGCGGCACTGGTCTCGCTCGCGGTCTTCTGCCTGCTCGCGTCGGGGAGCCTCGTGCGCAACGCCCGGGGCCAGGACGACGGCTGGCAGCGCACGATCACCCTCGGCGTCGCCCGTGGAATCGACCGGGCCAGCAATTTCCTCTCGCTCAACCGGCCCCTCGACGTGGTGAACGAGGCCCTCGGCCGCGAGGAAGAGGAGCCCGACATCGAGTTCCCGCCGGTCCCCGAGCTCGAGTTGCCGTCCGGCACGACCACCACCACGGTTCCACCGCCGACGATCTCGCCCACGAGGCCCCTGCGTGTGCGGGTGTTCGGCGATTCCCAGGCGATCAATCTCGGAAACATGCTGAAGAACCTGACCGCCCGGGACCCGCTGTTCCAGGTCAGCAACGACGCGAGGGTGTCGACGGGGCTCGCGCGTCCTGACTACTTCAACTGGCCGGCTCGATCGCTCGAGCTGCTCGACGAGGCCGAGGCCGACGTCGTCGTCGTCCACTTCGGCGCCAACGACAGCCAGGCACTCCAGGACGTGGCTGGCAACGTGGTCGCACAGCGGGGGACCCCGCGGTGGGAGGCCGAGTACCGGCGAAGGGTGGCCGGCATGATGGACCTGCTCCGTGAGGACCCTCGTCGGGTCGTGTGGGTGGGCGAACCCGTGGTGGCGGACCCGGAGCTGCAGAAGACGACTGATCTGATCAATCGCATCATCCAGGAGGAGGCGGCCACCCGGCCGTGGGTCTCGTACCTCGACACCAGGGACCTCCTCGACGGCCCCAACGGTGAGTACGTCGACTATCTCGTGCCTCCGGGGGGTGGTCCGCCGGTGAGGTGCAGGCGCAGCGACGGGGTGCACCTCGCGACCGACTGCGTGCGCATCGCCGTGCGTGGCATCCTCGACACCGTGCGCCCGATCTTCCCGGTGGCGACGACCGTCCCGTCGACGCGAGTGCCCGCGACCAGCGTGCCGCCGACCACGACGGTCCCCCCGACGACGGGGGCCGACTGATGATGGACCTCGTCGAGGTGGCGCCGAGGGTCCACGCGTGCATCCGACCCGACAGGGGCCTGGGCTGGTCGAACTCGGGCCTCGTCGCGACCGGTGGGGGTCTGGTGGTGGACTCGTTCTACGACCTGCCGAGCACCCGGGCCCTGGCCGACCTGTACGCCACGGTGCTGCCCGAGGCGCCTCGCCGCCTCCTCAACACCCACCACAACGGCGACCACTGCTGGGGCAATCAGGTGTTCGAGGGGGCCGAGATCATCGGTCACCGGCTCTGCGCGGAGAACATGTTCCGCGAGGTGGGCCCTGAGGTGATCACCGCCATGTGCCAATCCGACGACCTGCCGCCATTCCTGGAGCACTTGGCCGAGGGCTACCGCGAGTTCGATTTCGAGGGCATCACGCTGACGCCGCCAACGACGTTCGTGGAGGAGCGGATGGACCTCGGCCTCGACGAGATCCGCGTCGAGCTCCATCACGTCGGCCCGGCCCACACGGGCGGCGACGTGGTGGCGTGGCTGCCCGACGAGGGCGTGTTGTTCTGCGGCGACATCCTGTTCAACCAGTGCACGCCGATCGGGTGGGACGGAACGTTCGACGGCTGGATCGGCGCGCTCGAACGGCTGATCGCCTGGGCGCCGGAGACGGTGGTGCCCGGCCACGGCCCGCTCTGTGGCGTCGAGGGCCTCGCCGGCATGCGCGACTACCTCGTCTACGTCCGAGACGAGTCCCGCGAGCACTGGGAGGCGGGTCGCACCGTGCTCGAGGCCTGCCGTCGGATCGACCTCGGCCCGTACGCCGCGTGGAACGAGCCGTGGCGGCTGCCGTCACAGGTGGCGCGGGCGTACCGCGAGCTCGACGGCATCGCGTGGGACGAGCCCTTCGACGTGCTGGCGGTGTTCTCCGACGTCGACGAGCTGCGTCGCGAGATGCTCGGCTCTGCCGAGGCCGGATCAGGTGAGGCCGGATCAGCCGAGCCCTGATCAGGTGAGGATCGTCTCGTACATGGCGATGGCGACGAGTGCGCCGAGTGACATGCCGGGGCCGAACGGGAAGAACTTGTGCTTGCGGACGGCTCGCACGATCAGGCCCATGACCACGCCGATCGCACAGCCGAACAGCAACCCGTAGAAGGTCAGCACCAGGCCGATCCAGCCGAGGTAGAGGCCGAGCACCGAGGCCAGGCGCACGTCACCGAAGCCCATGCCGCGGGGCACGACGAACCACACGGCGTACAGCACCCCGAAGTAGAGCGCGGCGCCGATCAGCGCGTCGGTGATGCTCTCGAAGCCCGGCGGGCGGTCATTCGCTTCGTACCAGGCGGTCGTGGCGAGGATGAGCGCGAGGCCGACGCCGAGGCCCACCCACACCACCCGCTTCGGGATGAGCATGAGGCGAATGTCGACCATCGAGGCGACCACGCCCACGACGCAGAGCCAGAGGAACGGCACGAGCAGCATCGTGTCCTTCCAGGTGGCGAGCATGACCAGGCCCGACGCGGGCAACGCCAGCGTGGTGATCCACCACGTCGCGGGCAACCGGGTCGAGCACTCGGGACAGGACCCGCCGCGGGCCGCGGTCGGTAGGGGCAACAGCACGGCGCCGCACGAGGAGCAGTCGGCAGTCGAGAAGATCGCGGTGTCGGTCTCGTCGTCGTCCTCGTAGCGGTGGACGAACCACGCGCACGCCCAACCGAGGGGGAGGCCGATCACGACGATGAGGGCGGCGAGGAGCCAGATCACGAGGTTTCGTCGGCCGTGACGCGCGGGAATCCAGTCGTCTGGGCCAGTGGTCAGGGGAGCCGACCGGCCCGAACGTAGCGTGGTCCCCGCATGGCCGTGCTGCTCGCGACGTTGTCGGCGCTCGTCTACGGCACGGCCGACTTCTGCGGTGGCGTCGCGACGCGCCGGAACGACGGGGCGGTCGTGACCGTGCTCTCGCAGCTCACGGGCTGCGCGCTGCTCGCCGTCGCGCTCGTGGTGTGGGGCCCGGTGACGATCACGGCGACCGACGTCATCGCGGGACTGGTCGCGGGCGCGGGAGGCGGCCTCGGCCTGGCCTGCTTCTATCCGGCGCTGGCCGCGGGGCCGATGTCGGTGGTCGCCCCGACGACCGCCGTGTGCAGTGCGATCGTGCCGCTGGTGTACGGGCTGGTCAGTGGTGAACGGCCCAGTATCGCGGCGCTGTGCGGGGCGGTCCTCGCGCTGCCCGCGATCGTGCTGGTGGCGCGGGAGTCGGGCTCGCACGGCGCGGCCGCGCCGCGAACGATCGTGCTGTCGGTGCTCGCCGGAGTCGGCTTCGGTGTGTTCTTCATCGGGCTGTCGTATGCCGGCTCCGACGCGGGCATGTGGCCCCTGGCCTTCGCCCGGGTCGCGTCGATCGGACTGATCGGCTCGTTCTGCGTTCT
>DATEEV010000393.1:0-6365 GCA_035281005.1 Microthrixaceae bacterium
GGTCATGGCGCATGCGACGAACCTCGTCGACGGCCTCGACGGCCTCGCGGCCGGGATCGTGGCGATCGCCGCCGGGTCGTTCCTCCTGTACGGCATCAAGCTCGAGCGCATCGGCAACCTCGACCCGTCGAACGTGGGCCCACTCATCGCGGCGATCGTCGTCGGGATCTGCCTCGGGTTCCTCCCGTGGAACTTCCACCCGGCGTCGATCTTCATGGGCGACTCCGGCGCGCTGCTGCTCGGGCTGTTGATGGCGTCGTCGACGATCGCCGTCGGTGGCCAGTCCGACGACTCCTACACCGGGCAGTCGTGGTTCTTCTTCGCGCCATTGGCCATCCCGCTGGTCATCCTCGGCGTGCCCCTCCTCGACATGGCCTTCTCGATCCTCCGACGCGCGACGAGGCGTCAGGGCTTGGCCAGCGCGGACAAGGACCATCTCCACCATCGGCTGTTGCGCCTGGGCCACGGCCACCGTCGGGCGGTGCTCATCCTCTGGGGGTTCACCGCGCTGCTGTCGGCCTTCGCGCTGATCCCGGTGATCACCGGTCGGGGCACCGGCATGGTCGTGGTCGCTCTCGTCGCGCTCGCGTTGCTGTTGTTCACGATGCTGGGGCCGTGGGTCGATCGTCGCCGCGGTGCGCGACGCGGGGACGGCGAGGTCGAGGGGACCGCACCATCGTCGATCAACCTCGGCACCGAGGCCGACGTCGCGGAGGACGTCGAGGTCGTCAGCTGAAGGTGACGGTCTGGGTGTCTCGGCCCGAGCGGAGGACCTCGCCGGGCAGCGCGCCGGTCGCCGCACCATCGACGACGGTGGCGGTCCCGGAGACCCAGACCCGCCGCACGCCGACCGACTCGGCCACGAGCCGTGGGGTGCCGCCGGGCAGGTCGTGGCGCAGTTCGACCGGACCGGTGTCGACCGTCGTGGGATCGAAGAGCACGAGATCGGCTCGGTTTCCCTCGGCGATCAGGCCGCGGTCGCTGAGCCCGAAGAGCGCTGCAGGTCGTTGTGTCATGTGCTGGACCGCCCGCTCCAGCGTCGTCAACTGCTTGCCCCTCAGGCAGTCGGCCAGCCACTGGGTCGTGTAGGGCGCCCCGCACATCCGGTCGAGGTGCGCACCGGCATCGGACCCACCGATCATCACCGAGGGGTGCTCCCACGCCTCGGCCCGCAGCTTCCAGCTCTCGTCGTCGTCGTCGGTCGGTCCCGGCCACAGCACCGTGCGCAGGTCGTCGGCCACCACCACGTCGAGGAGCGCGTCGAAGGGCGACACCCCTCGCTCGGCGGCGATGTCGCCGATCCGGGCGCCACGCAGCGACTCATCCGCGTAGGTGTCGCCGATCACGTAGCGCTCCCAGCCGGTCAACCGCGCGAACACCCCCGCGTCGGGTGATGCCGCTCGCTCCAGGAGGAAACGGCGCACGTCGGGATCGCGCAGGCAGGCGAGTCGGGCGACCGGGGTGAGCCCCAGGATCGGGCCCCAGTCCGGGAGCATGTTCAAGGCGCAGTAGTTCAGGAAGCTCATGTTCATGCCCACGAGGACCGGCATGGTCAGGGCGACGACGTGTGCGCCGGCATCGCGGCAGCGGTCCATCGCATCGAGCTGGTTGCGATAGCGCGCCGGATCGTGCGAGTCGACGGTGAGCACGTTCCAGTTCAGGGGCCGGCCCGCAGCGGAGGCGAAGTCGATCATGAACTCGACCTCCTCGGGCGGGAAGCCGTCCAGGCAGCCATCCGAGGCGAACTCGAGCTGGGTGCCCGGGTGCTCGCCGGTGGCGCGCGCCAGGGCCAGGAGCTCCTCGGTGGTCGCCCACCGCGACGCCACCGGTTGTCCGTCGCCGTCGGAGTGGGTCCGCGCGAGCGTGGTCGAGAACCCGAGCCCGCCCGCCTCGATCGCCTCGTGCAACATCGCGACCATCTCGTCGAGCTGCTCGGGGGTCGCCTCGTTGCCGACCGCGGCCGTGCCCATCACCCGTCTGCGCAGGGCGCAGTGCCCGACCATGAAGGCGGCGTTGACGCCGAGGCGGCCCTCGAACCGTGCCAGGAAGTCGCCGTAGGACTCCCAGGACCAATCGACGCCCTCCTCCAGCGCGGCGAGGGGCATGCCCTCGACCTTCGCCATCATGCGACGGAGGTAGTCGGCGTCGCCCGGAGCGAGGGGAGCGAGGGTGAATCCGCAGTTGCCGGCGATGACCGTGGTGACACCGTGCAGGTTCGATGGCGACGCGGCGGGATCCCAGGCGAGCTGCGCGTCGTAGTGCGTGTGGGGATCGATGAACCCCGGGCACAGCACCGACCCCGTCGCGTCGATCCGCTCCCCGGCGTCGTCGTCGATGTGATCGGCGATGATCACGATCCGACCGTCGCGGACGCCGACGGAGGCGACCCGCGCCGGAGCGCCGGTTCCGTCCACCACGGTGGCGTGATCGATGACGAGGTCGAGCACGGAGCACTCCTTCTTTCGTTCCGAATTTCCTGCCCGGACGAGACTTCTGGCCGGCACTTCGGGGGGGTGAGCCTCCGGGTCCGGTGGCTCCCTCAGCGGCCGATCGCGCCGGGTTCTGTTCGGCCGACTACATTTCTGACACTGTGTCAGAAACCAGAGGGGCGAACAACAGCACACGGGGGCGTGTCGGCGGCGAACCGACGACATGCCATGCCTCCCGTACGGTGTGTTGAGAGCCGTCTCGTTCGCCCAGGGGGTCAGTTCATGAAGCGGTGGTTCCTCGTCCTGCTCGCGGTCGTCGCGCTCGTCGCCAGCGCATGTGGAGCGTCCGGTGACGACAATGCGTCGGATGAGGAGGAGGAGAGCTCGTCACAGACCGACGACACGTCCTCCTCCGGCTCGGTCACGAAGTTCGGCACGATGGACTCGCCCTGCGGGCCCGACGTCGACGGCACCAAGATCACGATCAAGGCCGACGAGGCCGGCACCGGCGCCGACAAGCTGTACCTCGGCATCGCCAACGAGCGCACCGCCGAGGCGCGCCCGGGCCTGCTGCAGGAGATGTACGACGCCTCGTTCGCCTTCATGAACTGGTGCAACGAACAGGGAGGCATCGGGGGCATGGAGATCGTCCCCGTCGACCTCGACGGCCAGCTCTTCAAGATCGAGGCCGCGATGACCACCGCCTGCTCGCAGACCTTCGCGATGGTCGGCGGCGGCTACGCCCAGGACAACCAGGTGTTCACGGGCAAGGACGGCTCCGACTTCCACAAGTGCAAGATGATCGCCTTCCCCGGCTTCGCGGTCTCCACCGAGTTCGCCGAGGCCAACGGCGTCGTGCAGCCCATTCCGAACCTGGCCTACGTCAAGCCGAAGACCTGGTTCGAGGACCTGGTCAAGCTCTACCCCGACGAGATGGCGAAGACCACCGTCGTCTACGGCGAGGGCCTCCCGTCCATCCGCATCAACAAGGACCAGAACAAGGCGACCGCCTCCGAGGTCGACGGCATCGAGTTCGTCGACGACGTGAGCTACGCCCTGCTCAACCAGGACTTCTCCGTCACCGCCCAGAAGGTGATCGATCTCGGCGCGACCTCGGTCAACTTCATCGGCGAGCCCGAGAACTACTCGAGCCTGCTGCGCGAGCTCGAGACGAAGGGCTATGAGGGCATCACGTTCTCCGACGCCAACGAGTACGACGAGCTGCTGTTCAGCAAGGGCCCGTCGGAGGGTGCGATGGTGCGGATCGTCATCCACCCCTTCGAGGAGGCTGACGAGTGGCCCGCCACCCGGCAGTTCCTCGACGCGCTGCCCGAATTCGGCCCGCCCAACGCGAAGCTGGGATCGCTCGGGGTCCAGTCGTGGTCGGCCGGCCTGCTCTTCGCCACCGCGGTGAACGACTGCGCGAAGGAGAGCGGCGGCGAGATCTCACGCGAGTGTGTCGTCAACGCGGGCAAGGCGATCACCGAGTGGGACGGCGGCGGCCTCCACGCCCCCACGGACCCGTCGAAGACGACGATCCTCGAGTCCCCGGCGTGCTCGCTCCTCGTGCAGGCCCAGGGCGGCGAATTCGTGCGGCTCCACCCGGAGCTCGACGGTGAGGACGACACCGGCGACGGATTCCACTGCCTCGAGAACGGCCACATCGAGATCGAGGGCGACTTCGGCCAGGGCAACGTCGACGACACCCTGCCGTACTGACGGCCCGGCACGAGCCTTGACCACCAGCGTCGACCACCAGCACTGACGGGCAACAGCGGACTTGGACCGGTTCCTCAACTTCACGATCACCGGGATCCCGGTCGCCGCGGTCTACGCGATCGCGGCGACCGGCCTCGTGGTGACCTACACGACGTCGGGCATCTTCAACTTCGCGCACGGCGCGATCGGGATGCTGGCGGCCTTCACCTACTGGCAGCTCCACGTCGACTGGGGCCTGTCGACGCCGTTGTCGCTCCTGTTGGTCATCGGGGTGATCGCCCCGCTGTTCGGCGCGGTGGTCGAACGGGTGCTGATCCGCGGCATCGAGGGCGCGTCGGAGGTCGTCAAGATCGTCGTGTCGGTCTCGTTGATGGTCGGTCTCCTGGGACTGGCGCGCCTCGTGTGGCCCACCGGGGTGTCACGCCAGATCCAACCGTTCTTCGCGGGTGAGACGACCGAGATCCTCGGCACGACCGTCGACTACCACCGCGTGATCATGGTCGTCGTCGCGGTGATCGTGGCGGTGCTGCTGTGGTGGTTCATGCGCTACACCCGCTCCGGGGTGACGATGCGCGCCGTCGTCGACGACCGCTCGCTGCTGCAGCTCAACGGCGGGCGACCGTTCCGCATGTCGATGCTCTCGTGGGCGCTCGGTGCGTGCCTCGCCGCCGTCGCCGGAGTGCTCATCGCCCCGTTGCGCAACCTCGAGGCCGCGTCGTTGACCCTGATGGTGGTGACCGCCTACTCCGCGGCGGCCGTCGGTCGCCTGCGGAGCATCCCGCTCACGTTCCTCGGCGCGTTGATCGTCGGGCTGACCGAGTCGTACCTCACCGGCTACGTCAGCCCGACCGACACCATCGGCTTCTTCCAGCTCGACAAGCTGGGCGCCGCCGTCTCGCCGATCGTCTTGTTCGTCGCGCTGGTGTTCATGCCGCAGGCCCGCCTGCGCTCGAGCGGAGTCCAGCGACAACGCGAGCACTGGAAGATGCCGACCTTGCGCAACGCGTGGATCGGCGGCGTCGTGCTCGTGCTCGCGACCGCCGGCATCGCGTCGCTGATCGAGCCGGTCAACGAGCTCTACCTACGCGACGGGCTCTTCACCGCGCTGGTCGTGCTGTCACTGGTCCCCCTCACCGGGTTCGCCGGACAGATCTCGCTCGCCCAGATGACCTTCGCCGGCCTCGGCGGTGTCATCGCCGGGGTCATGGGCTCGCAGTGGTCACCTCTCGGAGCGGTCGTCGGGGTGGTGGTGACCGCAGCAGTCGGTGCGCTGATCGCCCTGCCGGCCCTCCGGCTGCAGGGCATCTACCTGGCGCTGGGCACGGCGGCCTTCGCGATGCTGATGTACCAGATCTTCTTCATCCAGGAGAAGGTCATGCCCGGCAGCGCCCGGCAGGTGCCGCCGCTCAAGCTCGGCGGCATCGAGGTCTCGAGCAACTCCGTGCAGAGCGTCGTGCTGGCGATCGCCTTCGCGTTGGTCGGCGTCGGCCTCGTCGCGCTCCGGCGCGGGGCGTGGGGCCGCCGACTGTCCGCGATGAAGGACAGCCCGGTGGCGTGCGCGACCCTCGGGCTCGACCTGACCCGCACCAAGCTCGGGGTGTTCGCCCTGTCGGCGGCGATCGCCGGGATGGCCGGCGCGATCTCGGGCCAGACCTTCACCGCGGACACGTTGCGGCTCGAGGCGAGCCTGCCCATCACGATGATGGCGGTCGTGGGCGGCGTGGGTGCGATTTCCGGTGCGCTCTTCGGTGGTCTGGTGCTGGGGGTGTTCCCGGTGATGGACAACGTGTTCGCCGCCGCGAACCTGGGTGTCTTCCGGTTCTTCAGCATTCCGGTGACGAGCCTGACCAAGATCATGCCGGGGCTGATGGGCGTCAGTCTCGGACGGAACCCCAACGGCGCGGTGTCCGACATGGCCGACGCGGTTCGTCCGCTCAGCTCGTCGGCGCGGGCCATGGGCGTGGGCGCCCTCACGGCGTTCGGCCTCTGGGGCCTCGCCTACGGCGGTATCATCGACGGCTGGCAGTTCACCGCAGCGATCGCCGTGCTGCTGTTGGCCGTGCTCCCGCTGCTACCGGCGCTGGTGTCCCCCGGAGGCAGCGACCACCTGCTGGCCCTCGCGCTGTCGGTGGCGCTCCTCGTGGGCGCCTGCTCGATCGGCTGGGAAGGGATGACCTCCTCGAACGGCCTTCGCTTCGTGGCGCTCATGGCGTACGC
>DATEEV010000394.1:0-6478 GCA_035281005.1 Microthrixaceae bacterium
AGGTCGCGCAGCGAGGCGACGACGTCACCGGCCCCGGCCACGAGCACCTCGCCCGCCGCCGTGGGGTGCGCGCCGTGTCGACCTCGGACGAAGAGCGGGCCCCCGAGGGTGCGCTCGAGGCGGGCGATCCGGCGACTGAGGGCGGGTTGGGCCACGTGGAGCCGCGTGGCGGCGGCTGTGATCGATCCGCTCTCGGCCGTCGCCAGCACCGCGGCGAGGTCATCGAGCTCCATCGGCCGATGGTAACGATGCTCCATCTTCCATGCCACTAAGGCATGGCATGCCTCGATCATAGGCAGTGGCGGAATGCAACCGGCAGCGAGACACTGGTCAGATGGACTGGTACGGCGTCGCGCTGGCTGCGACCGCGGTGGGATTCTGTGCCGGCGTGCTCTCCGCGCTGGCGGGCGTCGGTGGCGCGGTGCTCACGACTCCGGGGCTGCGCGCGCTCGGCGCACCTCCCCTCATCGCGGTGGGCTCGACGATTCCCGCGATCATCCCCTCCGCGGTCACCGGAGCGATCCGTTACTCGCGGGCCGGACTCGTCGACTGGCGAGTCGCCGGCTGGTGCGGGGGTGCCGGCATGGTGTCCGCGCTCGCCGGAGCGTGGACCGCGGGACGCGTCGAGCCCACCTGGCTCATGGTCCTCACTGCGTTGCTCGTGCTGTGGAGCAGCATCTCGGTGCTGCGACCCCGAAAGCCCGCCGCCGGTGAGCCGAGCCGGCTCCGGTCAGCCGGTGCCGCGGTCGCGGCCGACCTGCCGGAGACCTCGATCCCCTCGCTCGTCACGCTCGTCGCGGTCGGGATCGGTGCCGGCTTCATCGCCGGCCTGCTCGGCGTCGGGGGCGGCATCGTGCTGGTGCCCGCGTTCACGGCACTGTTGCGCATGGGCGTCAAGGAATCCGTGGCGACCTCCCTCGTCGCGGTGGCGTTGATGTCGATCACGTCGCTGCTCGGGCACCTGCTCGCGGGCCACGTCGACTGGGCCTACGCGCTGCCGCTCATGGTCGGCGCAGTTCCCGGCGCACGAGTGGGATCGCGCCTGACCCTCCGTCTCCCGGAGTCGACGATGCGACTGGTCTGCGGTGGCCTGCTCGCCACGATCGGCTCGGTCTACCTGGTGTCCGAGCTGATCGTCGCGCTCTGATCCCCGTCGAGGCGCAACGTGTGCCCGGCGGCGCGCAGCTCGGTCGGAAGGCGCTCGTCGAGCAGCCTCACGCCGGTACCGGGCTCGGCGCGCCACCCGGACCAGCTGAGAGGTCCTCGGGCAGCAGCTGCTCGGTGAGCAGCCGGTCGTAACGATCGTCGTCGCCGGCGACGAAACCACGGCAGAGCGTGATGCCCTCGATGTAACAGGAGATGTAGGCGCGCCAGGTGGGATCGGTCTGGAACTCGACCGCCTTCTCCGCCCGGGCCCGGTCGGTCAACAGCCACCGTTGCGCGTACTCGACGACGGCCTCGGGCTCCTCGTCGTCCTCGTGGAGGAGCAGGCCGAGGTTGCCGCGCACCCTCGACGACATCTCGCCGAACTCGGCCACGGCCTGCACGGCCTCGATGTCATAGGTCACGTGATGGGCGCGGAGGTGCTCGGACATGACCCGATCACGGGAGTCGCCGAGCAGCACCTCGATCCCGAGGTCGGCCAGGCCCTCCGCGACCACGCACTGAGGGGTGCCGACGAGGAAGATCGACTCCTCGAGCTGGCCGGCGCGGCGCACGAGCCCCACCTCCTTGCGGGTGTGCTCGGTGTGATGACCCGGGTAGGCCTCGTGCGCGACGAGATGGCCGATCGACGTCGAGATCACCGGAAGGTCGGTGTTGATCGCGACCCGCGACCGCAGCCCGCCCAGGTAGTAGTTGAAGCCGGACCAGGGCTGGCCCTCGACGAGCTCGAACTCCACGTGCTCGCCTTCGGGCAACCCGAAGCGCTCGCGGGTGCGATCGCGGAAGTCCTCGGCGATGTCGTCGATCACGGGCCGGAGCCGGTCCACGGGGATGACATGCGCCTCACGGAACGCCGCGATCCGGTCCCGAACCGCGCCGTCGCCGGCGAGCGACTCGTCGAGTCGCCGATGCACCCGTTCGATCTCCTCCTCGTCGACGCGGGTCGGGCGCACGCCGTAGCTCGCCTCGACCTCGTCCACGTAGTCGATGGGCTCACCGGCGAGGGTCCGTGCGCTCGTCAGCAGCCCGAGCACCTGGGCACGGAGCCATCGGCGACGCTGTCCGGCGACGTCGGGGTCGACCCCGGCATCGAGGTCGGCGACGAGGCGGCGGGCGTCCGCTCGAAGCGATTCGGGCGGTGCCGGCGGTTCGGTGTCGATCCGTGCGCGCCATTCCGGTGGCCCGTAGTACGCGTCCACGAAGCCGTCGACGTGGCGGCCGAGGCGCAGGCCCAGCTCGACGTAGCGCCGAACGACCGAGTCGTGCTCGACGTCGTTGCTGGTGGGCTCCCGGGAGGCCATGGGGTCAGTAGGCGACGTCGAGCTTCGTGTGGTCCCAGCTCACGACCTTCTCGACGTGGAATCGCACACAGACCCGCTTCCGCGCCGCGAGCTCGGCGGCGAACTGCAGGTCGGACGGCTCCGCGAAGGTCTGGTAGCGCGCCAGCACCGCCTTGCACGACTCGACCACGGTGGCCTCGTCGTCGATGACCTCTGCGGTGCCGACGAGCTCGACCCCTTGGAGCTCGCTGTACTCGTCGCCGGCCTCGACCAGCCCGGTGAACCTCGGGTCGCGGCGGTAGTTGAGCACCTTCTGCGACTTGCCGAAGGTCTCGATCACCAGGGAGTCGGCGTCGAAGCGGGCCGCGGGATCGGCGACGTTGTCGGCGCGGAGGAAGCCGTACCACATCGCCACCAGGTGGATGTTGCCGTCAGGGCCGTGGCTCGCCACGTTGAGCACCCTTCGCCCACCGAGGAACTCGGCGACCTCCTGGTCGTTCATGCGGATCATCTCTCGACGGCTGGGCATGTGCGCTCGCTCTCTGGTCTCTGGTCGAACTGACTGGCGGGTCGAACTGGCTGGTCGAACTGGCGGGTCGAACTGGGTCAGGTGATGTCGGCGCGGAACAGCTCGGGCGCGATGGGGCAGTCGCAGCGACGCATCGTTTCGGGCGGCGACTCGAGCCCGGCGGGGCCGACGACACGATCGACCAGAGCGAGGGGGACGAGCTCGTCGTCGAGCTCCCATGGGTCGGCCATCTCGTCGAGCCGACCGGCGATGACCTCGATGACCCGCGCCGGCAGCACCCGCCCGACGCCCGCGACGAGCCAGGTGGGGACCGCGGCGGTGCGGGCGACCGCTGCGGCGGACCACGAGCCCGCCGACGCGACGAATCGGTCCGGGCCCACCGCCGCCGCGTCGAGCAGGACCAGGTCGGCGGCGGCTGCGGCAGAGGCGAGCCCGCTCATCGGCACGACATCGGCGTCGACGTCGCGGTGCTCGAGGTGGGCCGCGAGGCTGTGACCCTCGCCCGCCCCGTCACCCACCAGGACGTCGAGATCCCCCCGACGGGCGAGGGCCGGCACGATCTGGGACGGCCAGCCGACGATCAGCACGGTGGCGTCGGAGGGCAGCGCCCCGGCCAGTGCCCGGGCCGTGGGGTCCGACTCGATCTCGTCGACCGCGGCCCGTGCCTCGGCCATCGGCTCGGGCGCGCACAGCATCCTCGAACAGAGCCACCAGAGCGCTCCCGCGGTCACCTGGCGGGAGACGACCCGGCGACAGGCCGTGACCAGCCCGGACGGGTCGTGGCGGAAGGCGGCCAGTGCTGTGGCCGTCTCGCTGACCAGCACGTCCTGCGGGGCGCCCGCGGATCGGGCCACATAGCGCAGGCGCTCGATCGGGTGCACCCGAACGACGTTAGTGGGCACTGCCATGACGCTCTCCCGGCCGATCGCTCGAAGTGCGGGTCACGCCCGGCGCTGCGCTACCTTCTGCGCCCGATGGCCACACTCCCCTCCGACCTGGTGGTGCGACCTCTCCACGCCAAGGAACGCCAGCTCGGTGAGCAGCTCACCTTGTTCCATCTGGCGTTGGTGGTGCTCGACCCCTACACCCACGAGAGCTCGTGGCTTCTTGACACCGCGGCGAGGATTCTGCGGAATTTCGCCGATGCCGACTGCCGGGCGGCCTTCCTGCTCACCTGTGACGACGCCGGTGCCCGCCAGTTCCTGGGGCCGCTCGCGGATGAGTTGATGTGCTTCGTCGACCCGGACCGCGAGTTCGTCAAGGCCGTTGGGGTCAGCGAGTTGCCGGCCTTCGTCCACCTTGCCCACGACTGCTCCGTCGTCGGGATCGCGGAGGGATGGGACCCCGAGACGTGGCGGCCGATCCTCGAGAACCTGGCCGACGTGATGTCGTGGATCCGCCCCGTCGTGCCCAAGACGGGCGACCCGGTCCCCTTCGCCGGCACCCCCGCCCTCGCGTAGGGGGGCGCCGCAGGCAGCACGGCCAGCGACGCCGAGGGCCAGCATCCGTGGTCGCTTGCGATCCGGGGCCATCAAGCCATCGCGTCTAACGAATCGTCCAGCCGCCGTCGACGGTGAGGGTGTGGCCGGTCACGTACGTCGAGGCGTCACCGGCGAGGTAGAGCAGGGCGCCGTCGAGCTCGTGCACCTCGCCACCACGGCCCATGGGGCAGTGCCGGCGGATGAACTCCTGGCCTGACGGGTCGTCGAACATCTCCTCCTGGGTCATCTCGGAGGGGAACCAACCGGGCGCGATCGAGTTCACTCGAAGCCCCTTGCGCGCCCACTCGGCCGCCAGCTCGCGGGTCAGGTTCACCACCGCCCCCTTCGCGGCGCAGTAGCTCGCCTGCTTGATCGGCGCCGCCGCGACGAGACCGAGGATCGATGCGATGTTGATGATCGATCCGCTCCCGGCCTGGATCATCGGTCGGGCCACCTGCTGGGTCAATGCGAACAGCCCGACGAGGTTCACCTCGAGGGTGCGGCGGAAGTGGTCGATCGGCTCGTCCTCGGCCGGCATCTGGGCCCCGTAGCCCGCGTTGTTGACCAGCACGTCCACTCGACCGAACTCCGACATCACCCGAGCAGCCAGCGCCTCGGTGTCAGCCTCGTCCGCCACGTCGCAGGCGATCGGCAGGACCCGATCGCCGAGCGACGCTGCCAACTCCTCGAGTCGATCGACACGCCGAGCAGCGACGACGACCGTCGCCCCGGCCGAATGCAGCACCCGCGCGAAGCGATCGCCGAGGCCGCTCGACGCGCCCGTGACGATCACGACGCGCTCGTCGAGGCGGAACAGTGAGGACAGGTCGAGGTCGGACATGGGGTTCGAGGGTAGGCGCAGGCCAGAATGTCGGCGTGCAGGTCGGGATGTGCGCGGTGACCGAGAGATGAAGGTCAGAGTCGGCTTCGGGCTGGGGGCGCGCACCGGTGTCGACGACCAGGCCCGCTACCGCCTGCTCGTCGACGAGCTCGAACGCCTGCGGTTCGACTCGTTGTGGGTGTCCGAGCGCATCGGCGCGCCGGGACCGGATCCGACCGTCGCGATGGCGATGGCCGCGGCCCGGACCGACCGGCTGAAGTTCGGCATGTCGGTGATGGTCCTGCCGGGCCGCAACCCGGTCGTGCTGGCGAAGGAGATGGCGTCGCTCGACGTGCTCTCCGCGGGTCGACTGGTGCCCGCGTTCGGCCTCGGCGCGCCCCAGCTCGCTGAGCACCAGGCCTTCGGTGTGCGCCGGGAGGATCGGGCCTCGATCTTCGACGAGGCGCTCGGGCTCATGCGCCGGTTGTGGACCGAGGACGACCCGGTGACCCACGAAGGAAAGTGGTTCCAGGCCGCGGACGTCACCGTGCTCCCCAAGCCCGCCCAACGACCGCTCGACGTGTGGCTCGGCGGCATCGCGCCGTCCGAGCTGCGTCGCGTCGGTCGGCTGGCCGACGGTTGGCTCCCGTCGTTCGTCACGACCGACGACGTGCGCGACGGCATCGCGAGGGTGCGCGAGGTCGCCGACGCGAACGATCGCGAGATCGACCCCGAGCACTTCGGGGTGCTGATCCCCTACGCCAACGCCCCGATCGACGAACGGGTGCTCGCGTTCGTCGCCGCGCGCCGCCCCGAGATCGACCCGGGCCAGCTCGTCGCCCGGACCCTCGACGACCTCGTCGCGATGATCGGCCGGTTCGTGGAGGTCGGCGCGTCGAAGTTCGTCGCCGTGCCCTTCGCCCCGCTCGACGACGTCACCGCCGAGCTCGAGGCCCTCAGCGCTGCAGTGGCGCCCCTGGAGTCGTGACGGGGAGCCACGTCGCGTCCTCGAGGACCCACGAGGTGACCGCCGCGCGGATCCCGATCGTGGCCTTCTCGACCCACCAGTCGTCGAGCTCGGGATCGCCCACGTCGAGCCACTCGAGGACCGACGACACCAGGTAGTCGATCATCATGTTCACGACCCAGGCGCGGAACGGTCCCGGCGGCAACCGGTCACCGAGGAGGTGGTCGGCGAGCACCA
>DATEEV010000395.1:0-2739 GCA_035281005.1 Microthrixaceae bacterium
GACACGAGGTTGAGCGCCGCGGCCCGCACGAGTCTCGAGACCTGGGACCTACTAGGTGTTGTGCCCTGCCAGGTTGGTGACTCGGCTGGCGGGTGGGCCTCCGATGGCGGTGTGGTGGGTGTGCTCATCTGATTTGGCCCCACTTGGGCGGGTAGTGCTCATCTGATTTGGCCCCACTTGTGGGGTCCACCGGTGGGTGTGTCCGGCCGTCGACCGTGGGCGATGCCCAAGAGGTCGAAGGTGAAGGTCTACGAACAGATCCGCAAGGCTCATGAGCGCGAGGGCGTGTCGGTGCGTGAGTTGGCCCGCCGGTTCCACGTGCATCGCCGTGACGTTCGCCAGGCGTTGGCGTCGTCGGTGCCGCCGGCGCGCAAGAAGCCCGAGCGGCCGGCGCCGGTGTTGGATCGGTGGAAGCCGACGATCGAGGGCTGGTTGGAAGCGGACCGGACCGCGCCGCGCAAGCAGCGACACACCGCGCGGCGGGTGTGGCAGCGCCTGGTGGAGGAGCACGGCGCGCAGGTGGGTGAGTCGACGGTGCGCCGTTACGTGGCCGAGGTTCGGCGGCGGATGGATGTGCCGCTGGTCGAGGTGATGGTCCCGCAGCATCACCCGTTGGGCGACGAGGCCGAGGTCGACTTCGGCACGGCGAGCGTGGTCCTGGCCGGGGTGGCGGTCGAGGTGTCGATGTTTGTCATGCGGCTCTCGGCGTCGGGGCGGGGCTACACGCGGGCGTATCTGAACGAGGCGCAGGAAGTGTTCCTCGACGGTCACGTCCGCGCGTTCGAGCACTTCGGTGGTGTGCCCACGCGGATCCGCTACGACAACTTGAAGGCGGCGGTCGAACGGGTCCTGAAGGGTCGGGACCGCGTCGAGTCGGACCGGTTCATCGCGCTGCGGTCGCACTACGGGTTCGACAGTTTCTTCTGCCAGCCGGGGATCAAGGGCAGCCACGAGAAGGGCGGCGTGGAAGGCGAGGTCGGCCGGTTCCGTCGCCGTCACCTCGTCCCGGTCCCCCACGTCGCGTCGATGGCCGAGCTCAACGAACTCCTCGCGGCCGGCGTCGCTCGTGACGATGAGCGGTTCATCGCGCACCGGCGCATCACCGTCGCGGAACACTTCGCGCTCGAGGCCGACGCGCTGCGACTACTGCCCGCCGAGGGCTTCGACGTCAGCGTCGTCGCCAGCCACCGCGTGGACCGCAAGAGCCGCGTGTCGGTCCGTGGCTGTCTCTACTCCGTGCCGGCTGCACATGTCGGCAAGCGCCTCGACGTCCGCGTCGGCGCCGAACAGGTCGAGGTCCTCGACGGTGCTCGCGTCGTCGCCTGTCACGCCCGGGCCCTCAAGGGTGACGAGGTGCTGGTTCTGGACCACTACCTCGAGGTCCTGGCCATCAAGACCGGCGCGTTCCCCGGCGCCACCGCCTTGGCCCGCGCACGCGCCAGCGGTGTGTTCGGGCCAGCCCATGAACGGTTCTGGACCGACGCTCGCCGCCGGCTCGGTGACCGTGACGGCACCCGCGCCCTGATCGACGTGTTGTTGCTACACCGCACCATCGACGCCGACGCGCTCATCGCCGGCCTCGACCGGGCGCTGGGCGCGGGGTCGATCGACCCCGCGGTGATCGCGATCGAGGCACGACGCGTCGCCGAGCAGGCCGTCGCGACGGTCGTTCCGATCGGAGAGGGCCTCAGCCGTTTCGATCGTCCCGCCCCATCCATCGCCAACTACGACGACCTCCTGGAGGCCCAATGACCAAGATGACCGACACCGCGGCGAACGCAGCGATCGCAGCGGCCACCCGCGAGCTGCGCCTCCCCGTGATCCGCACCGACGCGGCCCGTCTCGCCGAGATCGCGCAACGCTCCCAACAGAGCTACCTCGCGTTCCTCGCCGAAGTGCTCTCCGCCGAAGTCGATGAACGCATCGAGCGACGCCGCCAGCGGCGCATCAACGAGGCCCGCTTCCCCCGCACCAAACGCCTCGCCGACTTCGACCTCGACGCCGCCCCCACCATCAACGCGGCCACCATCGCCACCCTCGCGTCGGGCGCCTACCTCGACACCGGCGAACCGGTCGTGTTGCTCGGCGACTCCGGCACCGGCAAATCCCACCTCCTCATCGGGTTGGGGATCGCCGCGTGCGAACAAGGACGACGCGTTCGCTACGCCACCGCCGCGCAACTCGTCAACGAACTCGCCGAAGCCGCCGACGAACGACGCCTCTCACGCATCGTCGCCCGCTACGGCCGACTCGACCTGCTCTGCCTCGACGAACTCGGCTACGTGCAGCTCGACGCCCGCGGCTCCGAGCTGCTCTTCCAGATCCTCACCGAACGCGAAGAGAAGGCCAGCATCGCGGTCGCCTCGAACCTCCCCTTCAGCGAGTGGGGCACCGTCATCCCCGATCCCCGCCTCGTCGCCGCCATCGTCGACCGCGTCACCTTCAACGCCCACATCCTCGAGACCGGCACCCACAGCTACCGCCTCCGCACCACCCGCGCCCGCACCCGACGCACCACCTGAGCCCAGGATCAGCCCACCCACCAGGTGGGGCCAGATCAGATGAGCACGCTGGGGCCAATCCGGGTTGACACACCCACCTCGAGGACGCCGGGGTGAAGCTGTCCTCGGTGGCGTCGCACGTGTTGACCAAGTCCGGTCGGGCGATGCTCGACACGCTCATCGAGGGCCAACGCGATCCGGAGAAGCTGGCCGATCTGGCCAAAGGTCGGCTGCGGGC
>DATEEV010000396.1:0-5456 GCA_035281005.1 Microthrixaceae bacterium
GCCACGGCTCCCAAGAGCGCCAGCCCGGTCACGTCGTCGGCTTGCTCGCGGGGAGGCGGCGCTGCTTCGGCCGCGCTCGACTGTCGTTCCGACATCCCCGTCCGCCTGTCGTTCGAAGGCCGCAGATCACTCGCGGCGCCATCGGACCCTAGCCCGGTGCGGTCGCGGTTCCACATCGGGACCTGTGAACACAGCGGCCCTGGGGTAGATCGCCCACTACGGTGTCCCCGGGGAGTCGGCGGATGGGTAGTGACGTGGAGTACGCCAAGCGTGACGGCGTCCACATCGCGTTCCGCGTGATCGACGGACCTGCCGAGGTCGAGATCGTGATGGTGTCCGGCTTCAACTTTCCGTTCGAGATGCTGCCCGAGGATCCGATCGGGGCCCGACTCCTCGAGGGTCTGAGCTCGATCGGCCGGCTCGCTGTCTTCGACCGTCGGGGTGTCGGGCTCTCGGACCCGATCGTGGATTGGAATCGCCCACTCGTCGACCAGTGGAGCGACGATCTCGCGGCAGTGATCGGCGCCGCCGAATTCTCGCGACCGGCCGTGTTCGCCTGGGACATCTTCGGCGTCGCCCGCCGGTTCGCGATTCGGTTCCCTGACGCGTGCGACCGACTCATCCTCCTCGGTCCGGCCCCGTCGCCTGATCGCCAGGGCGACGACTGGCACGACGCCTTCTGGAACGACATGAGGAAGGTCACCGCGGGCGCGAGCGACCTCATCCATCGCTCCTTTCCAACCCGCGCCAAGGACCCCGCTTTCAAGGCCTGGCTCGACCGGGCCGGACGCGCCGGCGCCAGCCCTGCCTCCGCAGAACGGGTCGTCGAGGCCAACTACGAACAGCTGCGCGCGATGCCGATCGAGCACCACCTTGTGCGCGTCCCGACATTGGTCCTCTCCCGCCCCCGCAACACGACGCGCCCGCCGGAGATCGTCAGGCGCGTCGCGGATGCCATCGACGGCGCGCAGCTGGTCGAGCTTCCGGGCGACGACGATCTCGCCATCGGCGCTGACGTCGACGCGCTCATCGCCGAGATCGCCCGCTTCCTCACCGGCGAGGTCAGGGTCCCGCTCCCGAGCCGGACCCTGGGCGCGGTGCTCTTCACCGACCTGGTCTCGTCGACCGAGCGAGCGGCCGTCCTCGGCGACGAGCGCTGGAAAGCCGTGCTCGACCGGCACGATGAAGTGGTCCGCAACGCCATCGGCCGTTGCGCCGGCCGCGTCGTGAAGACGACGGGTGACGGTGTCGTCGCGATCCTGCCGTCGGCGTCCAACGCCCTGCGATCAGCCCACGAGATCCGTCGCCTGCTCGCTCTCGAAGGGCTCGAGGTTCGAATCGGCCTCCACGTCGCCGAGGTCGAGTCCCGCGGCGACGACATCGCCGGGCTCGGAGTGCACGTTGCCGCCCGGATCATGAGCGCAGCCCTCGCGGGTGAGATCCTCGTCTCCGCGACCATTCCCGCGATCGTCGACACCAGGGACTACGGCTTCGAGCCACGCGGCACACACGTCCTCAAGGGCGTTCCCGGTGAATGGGATCTGTTCGCCACCACCGATCGCCCCGCTCCCTCGTAGACGACCGGCGTGTCGTTCAGGTGTCGGTCGCCTTGTTTCTGTCTCTGTGTGCCCTGACCAGCGCGGGATGCCGCTGGGAGCTACGGCGCGGAGCATCGTTCGCTCGTGTGGCGTAAGTGGAGGTGATGGGACTCGAACCCCCGACCGACCGGGCCGACGCAGGGCCCTGGCCAGGGGTTTCTCAGGCGGGGCGGATCGTGAGCGAGGCGAACCCGCGGACGTAGGCCGACCGCAGCCGCTCGGACTCGACGACGTCCCAGCCCCGGAACCGGGCGAACAGCTCCTCGAAGGCGACCCGCGCCTCGAGGCGGGCGAGGGCGGCACCGAGGCAGTAGTGGATGCCGTGGCCGAACGCGAGGTGGCGGTCCTCGGCACGCCCCGGGTCGAAGCGATCGGGGTCGGCGAATGCCCGCTCGTCGTGGTTCGCCGACCCGAACAGCATCACGACCCGAGCGCCGGCCGGCACCGTCCGCCCGTGCAGCCCGACGTCGGTCATCGTCGACCTGGTCAGCAGCCGCACCGGCGACTCGAACCGCAGGACCTCCTCCACGACCGCGGCGATCGGCGCATCTCTGGCCGACCGCTCTCGCGCCGCGACGTCGATGCCGTTGCCGATGAGGTTCTTCGTCGTCTCGAACCCGGCGGCGAGGAGCAGCAGCGTGAACCCGAGGACCTCGCGGTCGTCGAGGCGGGCGGTATCGAGCAGCGCGCTGATCATGTCGTCGCGGCGCTCGTCGCGCCGCTCGGCGACGATCCCCCGGAGGAACTCGACCAGCTCCAGCAGGTCGGGCACCTTGTCGCCGTCGGGGATGGCGTCGGGATCCAGGGTGATGACCGACTCGACCCACTCCCGGAAGCGCTCATGGTGGTCGGTCGGCACTCCGAGCAGCTCGGCGATGACCATGGTCGGCAGCGCCGACGCGAACGCCATCGCGTCGACGGTGCCGCTGGACTGCTCGTCGAGCAGGGCGGCCGCCAGCTCGCGGATCCGCGGCTCGAGGTCCGCCACGCGTCGCGGCGTGAAGGCCCGACTCACCAGCCGTCGCAGCTCGTCGTGGCGCGGTGGGTCCATGGTCAGCAGCATCGGGATCATCGAGGCGACCCGGTCGTCGAGCGACACCCCCGACGCGGAGGAGAACCTCGCGTGGTCACGCAGCACGGCCTCCACGTCGCCGAAGCGCGACAGCACCCACAGGTCGCGACCTTCGTCGTGCCGCAAGGGGTGGTGGTCGCGCAGCTCGCGGTACAGCGGGTACGGGTCGTCGGGGACGGCGTAGGGATCGAACGAGGGTGCGTCGATGGCCGCGTCGCTCACGATCGCGGCACCTGGCTCCAGGGCAGGTCCTTGTCGACGCGTGGCTCGCCGGGCAACCCGAGGACCCGCTCACCGAGGATGTTGCGACCGATGTCGGTGGTCCCGCCACCGATCGTCGTACCCCGCACGGCGAGGAACGCCTTCTGGAGGTCGGCGTCGGCCCCGAGCGTGCCTTCGCCGATGTAGCTCGGACGCCGCATCTCGTAGTCCGAGATCAGCATCCCCTCGGCGCCGAGCAGGTGGACGACCAGGGTGAAAAGCCGCTGCTGGAACTCGCCGACGGCGAGTTTCAGGATGGCGCCCTCGGGCCCGGGCACGCCCTTCTGACGCTTCTCCTGGGCTCGGATGTTCGTGAGCCGGAGGATCTCGCCCTCGATCCAGAGGCGGGCGAGCTCGTCACGTCGCGCGGGGTCGACGAAACCGAGCTCGAGCCAGAGATCGACGGCGAGGCGGATGTCGCCCTGCCCCCGCCGCTCCTTGCCCATCGCGCCGACCGTGACGCGCTCGTTCATCAACGTGGTGAGCGCCACCCGCCACCCGTCGCCGACCGAGCCGATGCGCTGGGTGTCAGGGATGCGGACGTCGGTGAAGTACACCTCGTTGAACTCGGCGTCGCCCGTCATCTGGCGCAACGGCCGGACCTCGACGCCCGGCGCGTGCATGTCGACGATGAAGTACGTCAGGCCCTTGTGCTTCGGAACGTCGGGATCGCTGCGGGTGAGCAGCAGTCCCCATCGAGCCACGTGAGCGAGCGTCGTCCACACCTTCTGGCCGTTGACCACCCACTCGTCGCCGTCGCGAACCGCGCGGGTCGAGAGCGCGGCGAGGTCCGAGCCCGCGCCAGGCTCGCTGAACATCTGGCACCAGATCTCCTCGCAGCTGAACGCCGGGCGCAGGTAGCGATCGCGCATCTCGTCGGTACCGTGGGCGATGATCGTCGGCCCCGCCATCCCGACGCCCATCATGTTGACGAGCAGGTTGTTGGGAGCCTCTGCCTCGCGGAGCCGCTCGTCGATCTGCTCCTGCACGAGCGCGTCCAACCCGAGCCCACCGCAGCCCTCGGGGAAGTGCACCCAGGCGAGGCCGCGATCGAACTGCGCGGCCCAGAACTCCGTCGCCGGGGTCGTCGCCGGCGGATGCGCCTCGAGCAGGTTCTCGACCAGCCCGGACACGGTCTCGACCATGCTGCCTCCGCGGGGTTCGTTCTGTGAACGACTGTTAATCTAACGGAGGTGAGCGACCTCCACCTGCTCGACACCCGCACCGTCGCCCAGGAGGTCCGCGCCGGCAACCTGCGGGCCACGGAGGTGCTCGATGCCTGCCTCGAGCGGATCGGGCGCCTCAACCCCGCGCTCAACGCCTTTGTGTTCCTCGACGAGCGCCGGGCGCGGGCCGCGGCCGCGTCGGTCGACGAGCGGGTGGCGGCCGGCGTCGACCCGGGCCCCCTGGCCGGAGTGCCGCTCGGCGTCAAGGAGCTCGAAGCCATCGAAGGCTGGCCGCAGACGTCGGCGAGCACCGCCTACCGCGACCGCGTGGCGACGGGCACGACGACGATGGCGTCGCGCCTGCTCGCCGCGGGCGCCGTTCCCGTCGGGCTGACCGCGTCACCCGAGATCGGCCACCTGCCCTACACCTGCTCGGTGTTGCACGGTCCGACCCGCAACCCGTGGTCGCTCGACCGCACGCCGGGCGGGTCGAGCGGCGGCTCCGGCGCCGCCCTCGCCGCGGGCCTGGTGCCGCTCGCGACCGGTTCGGACATGGGCGGGTCGATCCGGCTGCCCGCGGGCTGGTCGGGTGTCGTCGGCGTCAAGGGAACCCTCGGGCGGATCCCCCGCGGGCCCGGCTACCTCGGCCAGGCGAACCTGATCCACTACGGCCCGCTCGCCCGTACCGTGCGGGACGCGGCGCGCTACCTCGACTGCGCCGCGGGCATCGACCGGCGCGACCCGATGTCGCTGCCCGCTCCTCCGACGCCGTATGAGCGCTGGCTCGAGGAGGTCGACCTCACCGGTAGGCGCGTCGCGGTCATCGACGACCTCGGCATCTGCCCGAGCCACCCCGGCGTCCGCGCCGCGTTGCACGACGCCGCGGCGGCGCTCGTCGACGGAGCCGGGATGATCCGCGTCGAACGTGTCGAGCTCGTGTTCCCCGACATCACGCCCGGCGCGGCGTCGATCCTCGTCGCCGACGCCGATCCGGCCATGGCCGACGCCATGGCTGAGATCATGGGCAACCTCTTCGTCACTCCGGGCGCCAGTCCGCTGATGACGATGGCGTTCGCCGGCGCCGAACTCACGCTCGACGCGCTCGCCAGGGCCAATCAGCTCCGCTTCGAGCTGAACCAGCGCATCGCCGCCGTGTTCGACGCCGCCGACCTGCTCCTCCTGCCGACGTCGCCCGTGCCGGCCTTCGGCTGCGAGGGCCCGTTGCCCGAGGTCGTGGACGGGGTCGAGGTGGGCCCGGCGGCCGCGGTGCTGTTCACGTCACCGTTCAACATGTCGGGCCACCCCGTCGTCTCGGTGCCGATGGGAATGGTCGAGGGCGCCCCGGTCGGCATGCAGGTC
>DATEEV010000397.1:0-16053 GCA_035281005.1 Microthrixaceae bacterium
TCTGCGGATCGCTACCCGGCTGGGTGCCGCCGATCCTGACCACCTCTCGTGGTTGCAGGCTGACCGTCCCACAGGTCGCGGCTGCGGTGTTCAGCGCCTGTTGCAGTTGTGCCTGCGTCCTCGACGCGGACCCTCCGGCCCGGTGAAGGTCGCTCGGGACCGCAACGGCGAGTTCAGTCGTATTCGCTCGATCCCGTGACCCAGATGAACGACTGGATGTCGATCATGTCTCGAGGGCGCCAGTCGGCGAGGTCGATGCGAATCTTCCTCGCGAAGTCGAGCAGCGCGCGGTAGGTGTCCCAGCCGGGCCGTGACCGGTATGGAAGGTCGTATCCGTATCGGTCCGCCGCAGCGCGCGTCACGTTCGGTTTCAGGAAGATGTGCGTTCGCGGTCGTGCGAGGAATCCGAAGACGGTCACCACCGGCCACGTCGCCACTCGGGTCTGGCGTCTCGGGAGCTCGTCAACGACGTCGCACCATCGCTCGAACTTCACCTTCTCCGTGCCGCGCCCGTACAGCCAATCGAAGAGACCGTTCGAGAAGATCTCGGCGCCGCTTTCGGACTTGATCGCGTCGCGTACGGCCATCTTCTCGAAAGAGAACAGCAGGTTCGTTCGGGATTCGATGCCGACGGCCGTCGTGGCGATCTCCTCGACCTCACCGGCGTTCAACAGCGAGCGAAGTTGCGTGCGTCCCAGCGCCCGGTTCCAGCGTTGGTGCGCCTCCCACTTGTACAGGCGCTCCATCACGACATAGTCCTCGTCGTGGAACCCGCCCGGGTAGAACTCCCTGAACCGGCGCTGGCACGCACGAACTCTTTGGCGGTCGCGAGCTGACACGGAACCCAATACCCGTTTCGCCGGCATCCACGCCTTCACCACGCGCAGGTGTCGACCTACGCGGTCGCGGGATGTGCCGGAGGGACGCAGCCACCGACGATGAGTCAACCAAGGAGGTTGACCCATGACGACCGCGCAGACGAGACCCGTTCAGAGCCTGGAGGTCCCGACCGCCGGGACTTGGGTCATCGACCCGACGCACTCGACCGTCCAGTTCACCGCTCGCCACATGATGATCTCGAAGGTCCGCGGCAGGTTCCGCGAGTTCTCGTTCACGATCACCATGGCGGAGGTCCCCGGAGAGTCGTTCGTCGACGTCGTGAGGTTGAACTCGTCGAGCATCGGGCGGATCTCCTGGTAGAGCACCATCTGGTCACTGCAGACGGGGCTCCAGTCAGCCGGGTAGAAGACCAGCACCGCGGCCGACCGCGTAGGTCTGCGAGACCGAGCGTCGCGCCGGGCCCAGAGGGCAAGTCGAACTCTGGCGCAGGGTGCCCGCAGGCAGCAGCGCTTCGGCCAGGACGTCGATCATGTAGACAACGTCGTCGATCGTGCTCGCCTGCACATCACGCGTTCGCGTGGAACACGGTTGTGCGCCGTACGTCCGTCTCCGACACCATGAGAGGACCGTGACACGGAGCGGCAGCAACCAGAGAGGCCCTCCCCGATCGCTCGGAAAGGGCCTCTGACCTGGGACTTCGTTGGTGGCGGGGGCTCACCGGGAAGTCACGACCCGTCGGCTTCGGAACCCACCCATCTCCCACCACGCCGATCGCTCTTTGGGCTGTCAGTGCAGGAGTCCTCATGCAAGGCCAGCGGTTCGGAGGTGTGCGTCGATCGCTCCTTGAACGCCGCGGGCCCAGAACATCGAGACGTGACCGCCGTGGTACCAGTGGAGCGGCGGGTTCCCCCAGTGGCGCCACAACGCGACGGCCTGACTGCTGGGGCGGGCGAAGCGGTCGAGTGTGCCGGAGACGATGAATCGCCGTTCGGTGGACACGTTTGGTGTGAGTTGGAGGGGTGACACCGGTGCGAACAACGGCCCCGCGCGAACGAGCAGGTCGGACTCGGGCGTCGCTTCGGGCTGCGGTCGAGTGGCGTCGGCCGCCAGTCCGGGTAGGTCGACGGCCGGAACGAGCAGGAGCACGGCGTGCGGTTCGTCGATCGAGCCCACGGTCGCGGCAACAAGTCCGCCGAGTGAGAGACCCATGAGGCCGATCGGCTGACCAGTCCGCGCCCGGAGGTGGGCGAAGAGCTGTCGCACGTCCCAGACCGCTTGGGTGAGCCCATGGACGGTGTCCAGGACGTCGGCGCTGGGCATCGGCGCCAACGCCGACGGGCCAGGATTGCGCCGGCCGTGGAAGGGCAGCGTGAGAAAGGCGAGGTTGAGCCCGAGGTCGCGGTGGAGGCGCAACGCCCGGAAGGCGCGGAGGTCGAGACTGGGCGAACCCATGCCGAAGCCGTGCAGGCAGATCAGCCACGGCCGATCCGCCGAACGGTGCTCGAGCAGAGTCGCCCGAGCGACGCGGTTCGCCCGGTAGCTGAGGAACCGCTCGACCCCCGGCTCCTGGCGCCGCGGTTCGAAGCCGTCGAGCCACGACATGGTCGTGAATCGGAGATTCCCGGAGCGGCCTCGCCGCGTGCGGACTCCTTCCGGTGGCGGCGGATCTCGGTGATAGGTCTCCGGACTGTGCACCCAACCCCGCTGCTCGAACAGGTCGAGGGCCTCGGTCACCTCCCCGTCGATCCGTGCGAGGAGCGTTGGATCGACGCGGCTCGCCCGCGACGCGACGAGGCGATACGCCGCGGCGTCGACGAGCACGTCGCGACGCACACGTACGGTCAGGCGCGACCTCGGGCGCGGGTCATCCGGTTCGTCGGGCATGGCTCAGCGGTCGAAGGGGTCGGACACCGGTGTCGGCTTGCCGAGGTCGAGGGCGTCCATCAGTTCGGCGAGGGCGTCTTTGATGCCATCCGCGATCCCCCACGGGTCCTCGAGGAGGTCCGGGTCGGAGGTGAGCCCGAAGTCGACCCGGTCCATGTAGCTGAACAGCGTGATGTTCAGGCCGGCGAACGCGAGCAGGACGCTGGCGGCGTAGATACCTGACACCTTGGCGCCACAGGCGTAGATCGGGAACGGGGGCCCGGGAACGTTGGACACGACGACATTCGCGACCCGGGGCACGCGGTCGGTGATATTGGTCGCCCAGGCGGCCCGCGACGCGAGGTTGAGCAGCAGTGGCGGTGCCACTTCCCCCACCGACTGGATCTTCCGCGCCCGGATGGCCTCGGTCAGCTCCTTGGCCGACTGGGTGCTGGCGTGGATGGCTCGCATCCGTTCGATCGGGTCGTCGACGTCGGTCGCCAGAGTCGCCCCCATCGTGGCGACCTTGTTGGTGTGGTCCTCGTCGTCGGCGAGACGGGTGGAGATCGGGACCTGGGCCGCCAGCGACCCGTGCTCGGGAGCGTCGCCGTGACAGGCCATGTGGCGCGGAGCGCGCCCGAGACGAGTCCCAGCACCACGTCATTGACCTTGACGCCGAGGGCATCCTTCACTGCCCGGACGTCGTCCAGGCTCACGGATGCGAACGAGTTCTGGCGGCTCGGTCCCACGATCCCGTTGAAGCACGGTCCGGCGACACCCAACGCCATCGGATTCAGGTTCCGCTGCTGGAGAATCGTCAATCCCCGCTCGGCCGTTCGAAAAAGGTACTGCGTGATCTTGCGAGGCGTCTGCACCGTCGGAATGAGCGCCCGGAGGAACAATTCGAGGTCCGACGGCTCGTACAGGCCGGCGTTCACTGCACTCGGCGCCGGTTCGGCCGACTCGGACGGGTTCGGCTCGAGGTCGAACAGCTGCTCGGCCAGGCCGGCACCGGATGCGCCGTCCATCAAACAGTGGTGGAACTTGGTGATCAGCGCGACCTGACCACCGGTGACACCCTCGACGAACCACATCTCCCACAGCGCACGACGACGATCGAGCTGATAACCCATCAACATTCCGAGCAGATCACCAACCTCGCGGCGCCCACCCGGCGACGGCACGGCAATGCGCCGAAGGTGCTTGTCGATGTCGAAGTGCTCATCCTCGATCCACACCGCCCGATCGAGGTGAAGCGGGACCTCCTTCAACTTCCACCGGAACTTCGGCACCCGCGGCAGCCGCGCCAACAGCGTCCGACGCACCTCCTCGAAGCTGAACCGATCCGACTCCGCGGGATCCACCACGGTGACAGCACCGACGTGTTGATGCCACGCCGGCGTCTCCGTCGACAAGAACAACGCATCGGTCCCCGAGAGCCGCTTCATCGGCACTCCTCAACTCTGGTGTGAACACAGAACCGTATAGGGAGCCTGATGAGCCCAACTACTCCCGGCACTCGGGCGAAACAGCGCGATCGGCGACCACCACGACCGACCTCGCCGTGCTCTCGGCGACCGTCGACGCCGAGACGCCACCCAGAGGGTTGGTGCGTCGATGACGCCGAGCACGGCGAGCGAGTCCGCTGTTGCGACCTGCACGGTGGGAGCGCCACCGAGCGAACCGGCGTTGGTGGAGTCCGGTGTGGTTGCCGACCAAATGGAGCCGACCCGATCCGCTCCCAGGCCGTCTCTCAGCGCGTGCTCGAGCGCGGGGAGCTGGTCGCGAAGGAGCCACTCATCTTCGATCCTGAACAGGTCTTCGTCGGCGTGTTGAACCCGATCACGACCGCGGTGCTCGACGTGGCCGCGACCGGTCGCTGGCGAGTGTCGGCGGTCTTCGCTGCCGATGGTCGGGTGAGGGCGGTGATGGCCTATCGCGACCCTCCCGGCGTGTCGGTGCGTGACGCCGAGCCCGGAGACGGCGCCGCGCTCGCCGAGCTGTGCCGCCAGGTGCCCATCGAGACCCCGGGCCGGCGGATGTGGTTCGACTACGGCGAGGACTACCTCGCGGCGACGGCCCTTTGCGCTGGTCGGGAGGTCCTCATCGCTGAGCAGGACGGCGAGATCGTCGGTCTGCACGGCGGCGCCTACCACGCGGTCGTCCTCGATGGCAGGAGCTGCGACGCGTGCTACATCCGGCCATACGAGGATCGGTGCTCGTGCACAGGGATCGGGCGTGTTCAGCAGCTTGAACGGCCGCCTCTTCGAGCGCATCCGACTCAACTGCGACTTCAACTACTCGATCGTCGCCATGGGGAACGACCGGATGCTCGACAACATCCCGGCCATGCAGCGCAGCGCGCCACCGCACCGCCGCTTCTCCGTCGTGTGCCGTGACGTGGCTCGATCGCAGGCGCCAGGCGAGCACATCCCGAGCATCGAGGAGGCTGTCACGCTGCTCAACGACGCTCACCGGTCCGAGACGATGTTCCTCCCGCACACCGCCGCAAGCCTCGAGGATCGTCTCACCACCGTCCCCGACTACACAACGGCCCACCTCTTGGCCGCGGGCTCTGCCGTTGTCGGGGTTCGCGACCACCCGGTGCACGTCACCGTCGAGGACGACCATGGCCGCCGGGGCGCCGTGCAGGAGACCGCCGTCGACGCAGGCTGCGGACCTAATGGTGGCGACGACCTCGTGGCACTCGTCGGGTCGTGGTGCACTCGGCTCGCCGACGAGGGAGTCGAGGAGCTCGCGATCGCCGCATCCGCCGGCTCGCCTGCCTGCGAGGCGCTCGCGAACCTCGGCGTGAGCGTCGACTACGCCGTCAACATCTTCACGAGCGATCCGGGCGGCCAGAGCACAACGGCGGCGTACATCGACCAAGCGCTCATTTGAGCGTCGACCGTGTCGGCGACGGCCAGGGAGCGCCACTGGGTGAGCTGCAGATCGGCGATTGTTGTTCGAGGCCCAGCCCCTGAGTGCCTGTGGTGGTGTGGTCGTGCTGGCGACGCGCCCAGCTGGCCCGCAGCGTCCGGCCGAAGTCCAACGACACGGCGTCCCCAACGCAGCAGAAAGGCCCTTCCCGGTGGTACCGAGAAGGGCCTCTGACCTGCACTTATAGATGGTGGCGGGGGCGGGATTTGAACCCGCGACCTTCGGGTTATGAGTTCGACGGACCTAGTTCCGGCCTGTCCCGTCGAGGACCGTTCCGCCCTGTGGTTCCAAGTGTTTCGGCGCTCGACGGTGCCGTCTCGTCCCGGCCCGTACCGGCGGTTTCCACCGGATCTGGCAGAAGATCTGGCAGACGTTCCGATGCAGGCACGAACACCGAACGATCGGACTCGGACTGCTCAGCCACCGGGTGGCCGGCGAGGTAGGCGCTCACGGACGCTTCGCTGACGTAGACGATCCCGTCGCGGTCGGGACGGCCGTCGAGCTCTCCGTCGAAGATGAGCCGGTAGACGTCGTCGGCGCGGATCCCAAGTCGACGCGCGACCTCGGGGCTTCGGAGACCTGCATCGGTCACGTGGCTCATCGGAGTCAAGGCTACTGCTCGTCGTCACCCAGCAGGTCGCCGAGTTCAGGCCACAACTTGGCGGTCAGGAGCCTGATCGCCCCTCGGACCAGCGGCTCGTCGGTAGCAATAGCGAACCCTTCGGAGACGTCGAGCGCCGCCAGGACCGTCGCGACCTCATCACGCGACAGCACGACCTCGTCGGGCAGGCGTACCAGCGGGCGATCGTCGGCCACGCCGGAGACAGTAGGCAGCTTGCGTCGGCCGATTCTTGAAGGTTGGGGCCAATGGCGAGCGTGCTCACGGTCCTGCGGCACCTTTCGACACCCCTAATCCGATGTCACCGAACCGCGTAGCAATCCTTGGGCCACCACGCATGCTCGGCGTGGGAGCTTCGGTGAGCGGCGTCGGCACTGGGTAGTGCCGGCCTTCGGCCCGGCTCGTCTGATCACAGCATCGCGACGTGGACGATCCCAGCCGCCGCGGCAAGAGCAATCCCAAGACCAAGCAGGACCTCGCTGAGTCGGACAAGGCGGTATTTCCGTTGAACCGATTGGGAGAGGACGAGGAGTTGTTGGACGCGTCGCTCGTGTGGGGTGCACGCCTCGGAGTCGAGGGCAGCGTCGAGTGCATCGACGTCAGCAAACTGCGCGATCTCCATGAAGTACCTCGCGCCGCCGGGTTCGGGGGTGCCGAGTCGTGGGAAGACGGCCGCCCCCACAGCGGTCAATCCGCCGACGAGCAGCACCGCACTCCCGAGTGCGAGCAGCTGAACGGCACCTCGAGCCTCGATCGGGTTGATCTGCCCCGAGATCAGACCCGCGGCAAGCGCTGCCACAGCGAGACCAGCGCCGGTGAGCAGAAGGTTCGATTTCGCGTCGGCACGGTTGATCTCGTCGCGGGTCTCGACCAACAGCTCCGTTACGAGGTGGTTCTCTGATGTCATCGCCCAGTCCGCGCCCTGCGGAGGTTCCTGCGGTTTTCGCGGAGTTGTGCGTTCTTCCGCGCGAGGGAGCTGCTCATCCATTGCTGCTTCCTCGCTCTGAGCGCCTCGGTCACCTCGGAACGCGTTGTGTCACCCTTGAGCACTGCAGCGCAGAAGTCGGCGCCGTGCACTGGGCACCAGCACGCCGTTAGCAGGCGTCCCGTCCGGTCCGGTTCGTCCTCGCGGAGGCGGCTGATCTCGTGGTCCTTCCACAGGTTGTCCGTCGGTGTCCCGCGACAGCTGCAGCTGAAGGTGAGGTACTCGTTCTTCGAGATCGCGTCCCAGACCGAGCCGGTCACGATGAGTTCGTGGGCGTCTGCATCCTGTGCCGCCTTCGTGGCGTGGTTCAATGCCTTGCCGGGCCATACCAGTGCCCAGTGCGGACTGCGGGCCCGCCCGACGCGCTTCACCAGCAGGTCGCTCATCGCGACGCCGATCTTGAATCCTGTCTCGGGCAGCTTGCCCTCGTCGTTCCACTTCTTCTCGAGGCGTGGCACGAGCTCGCGCTCACTGAAGGTCTTGGCGGTGATGCCGGCGCACATCGCCCGCTCCGGCGCCATGTCGTCCCAGAAGAGGCCGATCACACAGTCCCCGTGCACCGCGATGTGGCCGGCCCCGAACTGGAGAAAGATCTCGACGACGGGCTGCAGGGCCGCCTGGTAGATGCTGGCGGTGGAAGCGGCGTGCTTGCCGATGCCGAGTTGGGTCGAGGACTTGAGGTCGGCGACCATCGCGACGACATCACGGACCCGTAGCCAGTTGCGGGCTTCGATCGGCACCTGCGATCCGTCCTGCGGGTCGAAGTCCGCTACGTCGGTGATGGTGGGCATCGAGTCGAGCTCGGCGTTGACGGTGTCGGCGCAGGAGTCGAGCAATGCGGTGAGGTCAACAGTGGTAGCCACTGCGGTCACCTCCGGGCCTTGGGCGGGCTCGGGTCGTTGCCGGGCGCCACCGTGTCGCGGTCGCGGAATCGGCCATCGGTGCCGTGGATGGTGACCTCAACGCCTCCCTGGTTCGACACGATGTGGCGCGCCGCGTTGATCGCCTCGGTCTGGGTGGATTGGACGGTCGAGGCTCGGGATGAACCCGGGCCCTCACCGCCCATCCATCGGGGTGGGGCACGACGTGTCGGTCAGCTTTCTTGGTCATCTGTCTTCCTCGGGATCGGTGCCGGCTGGGATGAAGGGGCCGTCCTGGTCGGGAACCCGAATGCCTTCTCGGGCTCTGCCCCCACGCCCGGCCCCGGAGTCGGGAGATTCCGAATCCGGATCTGGTGCACCCGCCGGCTCGTCGGTGCTCCAGTTCGTACCTCGCAGTAGTCGCTCGGCGACGTTCTGCTCCTCAGGGGGGGCGGCGCGCCTCGGCCCGCGACGTAGAGAGCGCTCGTGGATGCCTGATCCCGATCGGTTCGGATCGGAGTCCAGGCGCGCGACGAGCGGACTGCGGTGGGTGGGACGCGGCTACCGCCACGACCGCACCAGCTCGGCGAGGCGTCGCCGCCAGGTCGAGGCGCCGGGACGCGGCGCGGGACCGTCGACCGTGGCGGTCGCCTCGGACGCGTCCAGCCCGAGCTTCGCAGCGAGGTCTCGCCGCCGGCCGCGTTCGATCTGGTCCTGAGACCATGCTGCGGCCCAGTGGATGGCTCCGCGGTGGACGATGTAGTGGCTCTGACACGCGAAGTCCCAATTGCCGATGGACGGGTTTAACGACACCGACTCGCCGTCGTACTCGAGGCTCCAGTCCAGTGGGGACAGCGGGGTCACGACGCGTCGGCCGCAACCGCACGCGCAGAGGTGCGACGAGGTCTTGTACTCGATCGAGATGTACATCACGCCGTCCTCGAGTACGGCGGGGACGAACTCGACGAACGTCGGCGTCAGGAATGCTGCGGCGGTCACTGCGAGCGACCCTCCCTGATGAACTCGTTGGTGTCGATCGCGTAATGCGTGGTCCGTTCGGCCTCGACGTTGTCGTAGAAGCCGGACGTGCGCTTCCAGGCGATCACCGCGAGCGCGGCGTTCAACATGTTGAGGTCCGCGGTCTGGATGTTCGCGCTGTAGATGTCGTCCCCGCCGTCGCCGACGGGGATGTCGACACGGGCGTCCGGCACGCTCAGGGTTGTCCGGAGGAGACCGCCCAGCCGGTTGCCGTCGCGCAGGTCGATGCCGATGCCGACGTCGACAAACCCGACGTCGGCGGTCTCGAGCGCGTCGCGGATGAGGGTCTTCGCATCGTCTGAGTCGATCGCAATGAACACGAAGTCGAGCTCGGTGAGCTCGTGCATGTTCTCCTCGGTCACGGCGTAGGGGTGCGGCACGAGGCCGCGCCGCATCGGGTCGTAGCGCCTGGCGAGGTACTCGACCTTCGACGGGCGCCGTTCCAGCTCCTCCAAGGTCGCCGCCCCAGGGCTGCGGAAGGCGTTGTGCTGGCTGAACCGGTCGCGATCGAACATGTGGATCTCCGCGACGGGCGTCTTGACCACCTGGTCGAAGATGTAGGAACCGGTGCCGCCGAGCCCCACGATGCCGATCCGCTGCCCGGCCAGGTGCTCGTTCACGGTGCTGATTCCCGCTCGGGTGGACGCGGTGTCCCGATACCGGAAGACCGACTTCGGGTCGTCGTCGGCAACCGGCGGGTACGTCTGGGAGGTCGCCTCCGGGTCGATGACCTGGGCCTCGCTCTCGAGGATCGCGATGTAGGTGGTCATCTTGTGGTGGTAGTCGCGGTAGCCCCCGGTCGGCTTGCTCGAGAAGGTGAACTGCGCCGTGAGTCCGGCGCTCAGGGCGACCGACCCGCGCGCGTTGATGATCCCCTCGAGCGGGTAACCCGAGCCGTCGCACGGCTCCGCCCCGATGAAGTGGGCCTTGTGGTCCTGAGGAGGGGTGGTGACGTCGGCCTGGAGCTCTAGGGTCGACACGAGCTGGCCGCGCCCAATCTCGCGACTGGGCATCACGTATGGGACGTCCCGGATCATCAGGCGGTCGTCGACGAGGACCACGTCGTAGCCATCCGCGACGAGCCGCAGCAGGTCGGGGCTACGACTTGTCAGTCTGGGTGACATTGAAGACGATCCCGTCGACGACCTTGACGGAGTTGCCCGCCGTGAGCGTGCCGCGCGGCTTGTTCCCGTGGCCCCTCGAGTAGGTGACCGGGTACGACCAGTTCGGGCCGGTGGGGTGTCCGGGGAAGGCCAGTTCGACGACCGCCTCGTACGAGATCTCGTCGGGCTTCGCCGGGATCTCGTGGCGGGCGCCGTTCACGACGATCGTGATCGTCTTTGGCGGCTTCGGATCGCGGTCATGGTCGTGGCGACCGTCGCGCTCCTTGCCCTTGTCGTCGGCGTTTTTGGGTTCCATGGGGCCCTCCTCGGAGGGGTCGCGAAGCTGGCGACCACCGAGGACGGCCTGTAGGTTCGAGGTTGGCGTCAGCGACCTTCAGGCCGGATCCACGTGATCCGCTTCTAGGTTGTTGTACTGATCGGGACCGTCTCCAACAGGGGGCGGTCCCGTGTCAGTTCTGGCTGCTCCAAGGTTCGCGTGGCTTCGGCTCCGACGCAAGTGGCTCGAGATGAAACCCGCTCGGTGCTTGGATCAGATCCATTTCCTTCCCTCTCTTGCTTATTATTCAGATGACTTCCTGGCTCCACTTAGTTCTGGTAGTTTAGGCTTATGCAGGGTGAGCAGACGACGGCACTCGGCGCCGGCTCGGCGCCGTTCGCGGGTCGCGATGCCTGACCGACGCGAACTTGCGGCGGCTCGCTCCGTCGCTCCCGTCGTGTCCGCCGAACGCCTCGTCCTTGCACGAGAGCTCCACGGATGGACCCAGCAACGCGTCGTCGAGGAGCTCGATCGGCAGGTCGACCGAAAGATCTCGAGCCCCGCTCTCAGCCAGTTCGAGAAGGGCAGGTCGCGCCCGTCCCCGGAAACGCTCGCTGACCTGGCCATGGTCTACGGGTGCCCGGCCGAGTTCTTTGTTGAACGCCCGGGCGACGTGATGCGGCCCGCGTTCTTCAGATCGCTCAAGGCAGCACCGGCGCGTCAACGGAAGCGCCGGATGGCGAACGCGCGTCTTCTCTCCAACTTCGTTCGTGTGCTCGAGGACTACGTCGTGCTTCCCGACGACGACATCCCGGACATGGCCGTGAACCCGGCTGACCTCGACAGTGTCGACGATGTCGCAGCGGACCTTCGCGCGCAGTGGGAGGTTCCTGCTGGTCCTGTCGACAACGTCGTCCGGCTGCTCGAGCGTCGGGGTGCGGTCGTCGTCCGTTCCCGACAACACCGAGCGGACATTGACGCGTTCTCGGTCCGCTTCCCTGAACGGTCGATCGTCGTCCTCGGATCGGACAGGGACCTTGCGTCGCGGTCACGGTTCGACGCAGCACATGAGCTCGGTCACCTCGTGATGCACGGCGGCGTTGAGGCCGGCACGAGCGCGGTCGAACGCCACGCACACAAGTTCGCGGCCGCGTTCCTCATGCCAGCCGACGAGATCGTCGACCATCTCCCGCGCAAAGTGCACCTGCCAACCCTGATGGATCTCAAGGCCGAGTGGCGGGTCTCCATGCAGGCATTGCTCATGCGGTCTCGCGACCTAGAGGCGATGTCACCGGACGCCTACACGAACGCGATGAAGATGTTCTCGGCCCGAGGTTGGAGAAAGCACGAGCCCGGCGATCACCTCCTCGGCCCGGTCGAGACGCCGCAGCTCCTCGACAAGGCACTGAAGGTCGTCAAGCGAGTCGAAGGCCTGGACCTCGAAGACCTCTGCGCCGAGGGTGCCCTTCCGTTCGGGCTTGTGAATGACCTCCTCCGTCGGACCCGTGACGTCAGGCCTCGTGTCGAGCTGTGAGTAAAGCGGCCTCGCCGCCGGGGCGAAGGCCGACAATGACCACCACGTCGCCTACGCGTCGGACTCGCGTACTCACAGTGCTACCGCCGCAGGAGCAGCACCAAAGCGATGCACTCCTCCGACGTGAGGCGGAATACGCGCGCGTCGGCCGTGTGGGCAACGTGCGACATTAGGATCGAGGCGGCGCTCGCATCGGTCGACGGTATTGGAGTCACAGCGAGGGCTGCTGTGGGCTCGATGCATCGCGTGTGGCTATGCACCTTCGCCGGTCATGTGCTGCTCCCAGCGGCGCATCGCCTCCTCCCCCGTGAGGCGAGCGACTTCGTCGAGGTCGACACCCGCGGTATGCACCAGTCGGTCTCGTAACCAGTCCGGCACGGGGTCAGAGACGGGTTCGGTGGCGGCCCGGATCCCGGGACGCGCGACTCGGTGGCCCAATAGCGCGATGACTTCGGCGAGCGGCGCCGTCTTGGCGGCACCTCCGGACTCGGCCAGCCGTTCGGACATCTCGGCGTAGACCTCGGCGTCCGAGCGCACCCCGACTGCCCACACCTCGGAGATGGTGATCGTCACCTCACCGACCTCGTTCTGGGACACCTTCCACACGATCCGCCAGTGGTTGTCGCCGACGACGAGCTTCCGCCAGCCGACGAGGTTCCCGAGCAGCGGCTCGCCCGCGTTCGGGTCGCGCTCGAGCAGGATCATCTTCTTGAGCGCGGCCCGGACGATCTGTGGATCCTTCGACAGCAGCCGGCGGAGGTCCTCGGTCGCAGGGCCGGTCAGCCGCACGTACGCGCGGAGACGACCAGGCGCAGACATGAGGATCGGTCAGCGCTGCTCGGCGTCGAGCTCCGCCTCGAGCTGGGCGCGGTCGAATCCCAGTGAGCTGATGACGTCATCGAGGTCGTCCCGCTCACCGTCGTCGGTGGCGGCGCGAGCGAGTACCAGTGCCGCGCTGCGGACGTCTGCTTCGAGGCTGACGATCTCCGCCAAGCGGTCCAGACCAACCACAGCGGCGATAGGCCGGCCGTGGCGGTTCACGATCACATCGTTACCAGCCTCGGCGTCGCGGAGCAGTCCCGACACCCCACGCGCGTTGGCGTCGGTCACCGAGATCGAGCGGGTGTCGAAGACAGACGTCATGCTCAGAACTGTACAAACTTCTACACAGATTGCAACCAAGCCTGGGAGGCGGACAAGCACCCGTCGTGTGCTCGGGCACGCCGACGCGATTGGCCGGACGAACTGACCGTGCAAGTCCGCGTCTCATCCACCACCACGTAAACCGGGTACCGGACGCTCACCCAATCCGAGCAGTTCTTCCGATTCTTCCACCGGGTTCCGATGGTCGGGCCGGAACCGCCGGAACCTCAAGCTCGACATTCCCGTCGGCATCGACGGCGACGATCCGGGCGACGTTCGGGTCCGCGTCTTCATCGCCGGCGACCACGCACCGGCCGACTGCGATCCCGACCCGGGACGGGCGTCAGTAGCACGGACCCGGAGATCGTCGGAAGCGAGCGGCCGGCGGCGCCTCGATGAAGCACCGAAAAATGGACTGCTTGGGTTGTTCGTATGACGCGACTACGCTAGTTGTCATACACAATTACAAGGGAGGAGCGATGGCTGTTGTGAACGTCCGTGTGGATGACCGGGTCCGAGACCGGCTGAAGGAGATGGCCGACGACGAGGGGGTGAGCCTCAGCGAGTTCGTCCGAGACCTGATCATGGAGACGGTCGTACCGATCTCCGAGCGCGAGGTCGAGCATGGCGACGAGCCGGCGCAGGAGAGCATGCGGATCATCGATCGACAGGTCCTGTCACTCTTGCACCGGATCCTCGGCCGAGTGCTGCCGGAGGACGCCAACGACGTTGACGGCGATCAGGACTACCAGTTGATGCGGGCGAAGATCCTCGAGGCCGGCTACACCGGCGAGTACTGGTACGAGACGGCGGGCTTCGCGACCGAGCTGTCGACGCGCGACTGCACCCGCGTCAGCGACATCCTCCAGATGTTCCGGCTCATCACCTACAGCGTCGACCACCTGGCCACCGAGGGCACGCCGATTGACGAACAGCTCGCGTTCTCGCTTGAGTTCCGGGGCTTCGACCACAACGACGCGCTCGAAGGTCACATGGCGAGCTACATCGACTTCCTGATGCGCGACGACCGCTGGACCGAGCTGAAGCCGCAGCTCGAGCACAGCGATCGCGGCAACGCGCACGCGCGCATGCTCGACACGTACCTCCGGATGCTCGCCGAGTACCGCCGCATCATGGACAGCCGGGGGCGCGGCTTCAGTCGGACGAAGTATCTCCTCACGTTGGATGAGCTGCAACGGGTGGCGGGTGCACGCATTCACCCGTCCAATCGCGATAAGGCGTAGCAGTAGGGAGCGACGGAGGCTGCGACTCCGCTCCTGGGTTCGAACCCGGCGACGAGGTCGGCGAGCTCGCGGGCGGTGCGCGCGCTCGGCGACGGGGTCGGCGAGCTCGCGGGCGGTGCGCGCACGCACCGCGGCCTCGGTGTCCAGTGGCTGCATCGCGGGCCCAGTCGTCGAAGTAGCTCCCCGCCTCACCGACACCTTCGACCCGTGGTCCAGCCGCGCCCAGGGACCGATCCATTGGACCGGCCTTGCCAACGACCGCCTACTCGACGCCTCGTACGTGGCGCCCTTGCTCTGAATTCGAGACCAGGTTGGCGCGGCCCGATTCGAACTGTCAGGCGTCAGCTCGTTCCACGGCCTCGGGCATGCCGGCACAGCTCGCCGGAGCCGGTCCTTCGCGGGCCGCTGCGATCTCGACGGATGCCGGCTGATGTTCTACCGATCGTTCTACCGGGTCCCGGAGCCCCCGGGAGCCGAAGGAACGAGGAGGACCCGCGATGCAGGGACATATCGCCCGGAAGCGTGACCGCTACTACGCGGTCATCTACGAAGGCCTCGACCCCGTCACCGGCAAGGAACGCCGAAGGTGGCATCCCGCCGGCACCGACGGCTCCGACGCCGAAGCCCTCGCCGCACGGCTGGCCGCGGAGCGCGACGGACGAAACGACGAGGTCCGTTCGCTCACCTTCGGCGCATATCTGACCGGCTGGTGGCTGCCCGCCAAGCGTCTCGCCCTGGCCACGAGCACCTACCGCAGCTACGTCAACAAGACCCAGCGTCACATCCTGCCTGCGCTCGGACGCAAGCGGCTGCGACGCGTCCGACCCGAGGACCTCGAGCGGCTCTCCGACACGATGCTGCACCCCACCGACCACGCGCGAGCTCTGTCGCCGAAGACCGTGTACGAGGTGCATCTCATCATTGCGGCGCGCTCGACCACGCGGTGCGCCGCGGGTTGGTGAACCGCAACGTCGCGCTCGCCGCCTCCGCACCCACGCTGCGATCGATCCCCCGAGTGGAGCAGACGGCGTGGACCGCCACTGAACTGCAGACGTTTCTACGAGCAGCCGCCGGGCACAGGCTCTTCCCCGCCCTATGGGTCGCCGCAATGACCGGCGTGCGGCGTAGCGAACTGCTCGGGCTGCGCTGGAGCGAGCTCGATGTCGACCGGGCCCGGCTGTCGATCAACCGCGGGCTCGTCGCGGTCGGCTTTGGAAGCCGGTGTACTGGGTGCTGGAGGAGACGATCCCGGAGGTGTGGGTGATCAATGCCCGTCACATGCGCAACGTCCCGGGTCGCAAGACCGACGTCGCCGGTGCCCAGTGGGGAGCCCAGTTGTTGGAGCACGGTCTGGTGCGACCGAGTTTCATCCCGCCTCGGGCGACCCGTGAGCAGCGGGACCTCACTCGTTACCGCAAGTCGGTGATCGAGGAGCGGGGCCGGGAGGTGCAGCGGCTCCACAAGGTCCTCGAGGACGCCGGGGTGAAGCTGTCCTCGGTGGCGTCGCACGTGTTGACCAAGTCCGGTCGGGCGATGCTCGACACGCTCATCGAGGGCCAACGCGATCCGGAGAAGCTGGCCGATCTGGCCAAAGGTCGGCTGCGGGC
>DATEEV010000398.1:0-5587 GCA_035281005.1 Microthrixaceae bacterium
TCCTACAGCGTCCAAGGTTTGTGGTCGTGAACAGATGGGTATAGCGTACGTTGTCGATAGCTAAGCGTTCAACACCTGATCGAGAGTGGAGGAGATGCTGCTGCGATCTGATCCATTCCGTCAACGGGACCGGGTGTTCGAGTGCGCGAAGCCGCGCCGTGTCGACGTTCGACGTACCGAGGGTGATGGGCAGAAGGCGATCACCGTCGAGTCATCGTGACGAGATCGAAGCGCTCAGGGGGTGGCTCCCGTCCGGCCGTCGCCCCCGTGGCGCGATCGTGGTCCGAGCGACTCGAAGACCCCGACGAGGCGTTGTACACCGTCGCGGTCACGTGCGACCTGTTGGGGCTGGACAGCCAGACCCTGCGCCGGCTCGGCGAGGCGCTCGATCACAGCAATGCGAGGCCGTCGGGGAACCAACGGCGCTACTCCCGCCGCGACATCGAGGCGCTCGCCGCCGCGGTCGAGCTCATGGAGCAGGGAATCCAACCGAACGCGATCAACCGCATCCTCGATCTCGAACGCCGGATCGACGACCTCACTGAGAACCGAGCTCGATGAAGGCGGTGCCGATCGCGATCGGCACGGTGATCCTGCCGTCGTCGTCGGCCCGGTGCTCGGTCGATCCGGCTGTCACCGACCGACCATCTCCCAACCCGACCAGCGTGACCGCGGCCGGGACGTCCGTGGTGAGTTCCAACCGAGCGGCCTCGTCCGATGTCAGGCCGGCGCGCTCAGCGTCGATCGTGAGCGCGGCCACTCCGGTCAGAGTTCCTGCGACCCGCTGATCGAGTCCAGCCTCACCCTGCTCGTCGCGGTACACCCCCCGCTCGGTCCACGTGTCGCCGGTGACGACCTCGGGGTTCGCTCCGCACAGATCGGCTCCCGGAGCGACACTCGAGCCCGTCCTGTTCACGTGGACGACCTGGCTGCGCTCCGGACGCTCCAACGCCTCGCTGGTGAGGTCGACCGCGGCGATCGACACGCCCGCCGCCTCGACCCCCGACACCCAGTAGGCGCCGCCCCGCGGCAGGTCGAGGTCGAGCCCCGCGGCGACACCGCGGTCGAGCATCGGGTCGAGCGAGTACCGAACGCGAGCCGGAGCCGTCGCCCTCACGAACGACGGCAACGACTCGTAGACACAGTCGTAGACGAACCCGCCGGCCTCGTGGCCCCGGTCGTCGAGCATCCACGAACTGAAGGCGAGCTCGTTCCGGTCGAGCGCGTCGCTGGTAGCGCGGGCGAGCTCGGCGTCGATGAGCTGATCCTTGGCCCCGTTGATCTGCCGGATCGGCACCTGCCACATGTTGGTCAGCAGGGGTTCGATGTCGCTGGTGGCGTAACCGATGACCGGAACGACGACGGAGAACCGATCCGGATGCAGCGCCCCGAGCCGGAACGCACCGATGCCTCCCATCGAGGCGCCCTCCAGGATGATCCGATCCGGGTCCGGCTCGAGTCGTCGGGACGCGTCGGCGAGCACGTCGAGTACGTCGCGTTCGGCGATGCCCCGGTAGTCGAGCCCCTCGCCGCGGGCGAGGGGCCACACGGTCATGTTGTAGGGAGGGAAGTCGAGACCGTCGCGAGCGAAGGGCGCCAGTTGGTGCAGTTCCTCTGACAATGGCCGGGCTGTTCCGAGGTAGACACCGCCGGCGGTGACACTGCCGACGTGGTTCTGCTCGAGGCCGTGCAGGAACACCGTCAGGGCGCGTTGGGGATCGACGCCGTCCTCCGGCAGGTACACGAGGTACGGCTGGTACCGGCCGAGGTACTGCAGGCCGCGCTCGGCGGGCTCGACGCCCTCGCCGAGGTCGACCTCGGACCGGTACAGGTAGGTGTGGAAGCCGGGCGAACGACCGTCGGCCCCTTCGTCGTGCAGGTCGCCCCAGTCGATGGTCGCGGTGGCGCCGATCACCGGCGCCTTGCCGCCGAGGATGTCGGCCTGGAGGTAGTCCTGCCACTGGTAGGGCTCGTCGCGCACGAACGCCAGATCGTGAGCGACGCCGGCAACGCCGGCCGTGACGCGCAGGTTCCACACGGTACGCGGCGCGTCGTCGAGGGCGATCGAGGCCCGCAGCGTGTTGTTCTCGACGTCGATCTCGCTGTCGAGGTCGGTGCTCGACGCCGACATGGTGAGCGTCAGGTGCTCGTCGGCCTCCTCATCGTCGTGAACGTCGAGGTCGAGCGTGACCTCGGGGATGGCCGGGTCGACCAGCGTCTCGAGCACGACGACGACCTCGGTCTCGTCGTCTCCCGGGACGAGCTGCACCTGCACGATGTCGGCGGCGTTCGAGTTGCCGTCCGGGTACGTCGTGTCGCCCCCGGCGTCGTCGGCGACGGTTCGATCTCCGGCGTCGACGTTGGCCCCGTGGTCGTCGTAGACGTAGTCCGTCCACACGAAGGCGCCATCGACGACCCGTGCCTCTCCCGCGACGAGCTCGCCCATCGTGGGCCCGACCGGCTCGACGCCCGGCTCCACCGGCCGTGCCGAGGTCGACGTCGCGTCGACGCCCGGTGACGAACCGTCGTCGGTGCACGAGCTCAGGACGACCACCACCAGCAGCGCGCTCAGCCGTCGTGCATGTGTCCCCATCGTCCCCCGAACTGGGTAATTGCCCCATCCTGCTCTCCAGGGTGTAGCAGAGCACCGGCGTGCGCACTCGAGAATCGACGGGCCGTCGGTTTCGGTCCCGCGCCCTCGCGTCACGTGGGATCATCGTTTCGTGGGGGTGGAGCCGGACTTCGACGCGCCGGTCTCGGTGCCGGTGGGCGAGGACCTGCGCGGCGTGCTCGCGGCGAGCCGGATCGGGACATGGCGTTGGGATGCGGCGACCGGCGTCGTGCGATGGGACGAGACCCTCGAGCGTCTGTCGGGCCTCGAGCCGGGCGGCTTCGGTTCGAACTTCGAGGCGTGGATCGAGACGCTGCACCCCGACGAGGTCGACTCGATCCTCGCCAAGGTCAACGACGCCATCGAACGGCGCGGCTCGTACCACTTCGAGCATCGGACCCGCTGGCCCGACGGATCCGAGCACTGGCTCGAATGCCGGGGGCAGGTGACGACCGACGACGCCGGAGCGTTCACCGGCACGGTCGGCTGCGCGGTCGACGTCACTGATCGTCGTCGCGCCGAGGATGAGCGAGGGGTCGCGCTGGATCGCGAGCGTCGTCTGAGCGACCGATTGGAGTTCCTGTCGCGCCTGACCGAGGCCGCGATCTCGGTCGACGACCACCTCGACTTCATGCAGGCGGCCGCGGCGGCCGCCGTTCCCATGCTCGGTGACTGGTGCTCGCTCCACTTCGTGCCCGAGCCCGGCGATGACGTAGAGGCCGTCGTCGTCCACTCCGACCCTGACCGGGCCAGATGGGCAGACGAGCTTCGGGTGCGGTTCCCGCGTGACCCCGAGGCGCATCGGGGGGTTTCCGCGGTGATGCGAACGGGTCGCACGGAGTTCATCCCTCAGGTCACGGCCGAGATCGTCGACGAGGCCCTCGACCGGCGACCGAACGACGCGTCGGACCTACGCGAGATCCTCGACGCCCTGGGCCTGACCAGCGTGATCACCGTGCCACTCCACTCGTCGCGCGGCGTGATCGGTGCGATGCAGTTCGTGACGGCCGAGTCCGGTCGGATCTACGACGCCGACGACGTGGCGCTGGCCCAGGTCGCGGCCGGCCGGATCGCCGACGCGCTCGACAACACCTGGCTCGCCGAACAGCACCGTCACATCTCGGCGACCCTGCAACGCTCGCTGCTGCCACCGAAGCTGCCCGTGATCCCTGGCCTCGACGTCGCGGCGCGGTACTGGCCGGCCGGTGCGGAGGTCGAGGCCGGTGGCGACTTCTACGACCTGTTCCGGCGATCGTCCACCTCGTGGTCATTGCTGATCGGCGACGTCTGCGGCACCGGGCCCGACGCGGCGGCGGTGACCGGGATCACCCGCCACACCGTTCGTGCCGCGGCCCGCCATGGCCACGACCATCGTGCGGTGCTCGAGTGGTTGAACGAGGCGTTGCTGTTGTCGGATCGGGACCGCTTCTGCACCGCGGTCTACGCAACGCTCGATCAACGGAAGGGCCGGTGGCAGCTGGCGTCGTGCGCGGCCGGTCACCCTCGGCCGATCGTGGTCTCGGCCGACGGGTCGGCGAGGTTGCTCGGCCGGCCGGGAACACTGCTGGGCGTGCTCGACGACATGAAGCTCGACGTGGTCGAGGCCGTGCTCGATGTCGGCGATGTCGTGGTCTTCTACACCGATGGCATCACGGATCTACGACCACCTCACGACCGGACGGAGGAGGACGTCGTGGCGCTGTTGGGCAGCCTCGCGACAGATCGTTCGGCGGAGCAGATCGCCGAGGCCATCGACGCCTCCCTGAACGACGAGCTCGGCGGGGCGGAACGGCGCGACGACGTGGCGCTCCTCGTGCTGCGGGTCGTCGATACGCCGATCTGACCTGTCGCATCTCGATCAGGCCGGTGGGCGTCGAGTCGACCGTCAGGGCAGGTGCTGCCAGAGCGCGGCGATGCGGGGTCCGCCCCGGGACAGCTCCTCGACATGGCGCACGAACCTGCGGAGGCCGTCGCGAAACCCGAGGAGCGCCCCTTCATCGGATGATCGACGAATCGGTGGACCACCTTCCCGTCGTGGCGGTCGACGGCATCGTGGTGGGGATGTGCACCCGTACCGACGTGCTGCGGGTCCGCCACCACCAACGCCATGAGGAGATCCGCCAGCACGGTCTGGCGAGGCGCTACTGGGGCGACGTCTCGGTCGACCGTTGACCCGCCGCCTCCGCCGCGAACAGATCACGGATGTAGTCCATGTCGTAGGGGCGCTCCCGTAGTTCGCCCGGTCCCCACTGGCTGCGCGGCTCGTGCACGAAGTCACCGCCGTACACGTGGATCGCGCCGGTGTGGCGCGTGGATGGATTGACCACCGAGTGGATCGTCTCGCGGCCGAGCAGCTGCACGTCGCCGGTCTCGAGCGTGGTGCCGCCCGACGTGTCGATCGTCGTGGGATCGCTCGCGGAGCGTCGGTAGAAGGTGTTGTCCTCCTTGCCGGCGTAGATCGCGATCGCGGCCCACATCCGGTGGTCGTGGGCCGGCAGCTCCATGTGCGGCGTCCACACCAGGTGCAGCACGGTGAGCTCGGCCGAGCCGTACAAGACGTTCAGCGCGCCGGTCGTCGGTGGCAGCGACGCGATGATCGCGTCGGGGTCCGCGACCGCCTGCTCGAGCACCTCCACCATGGCCAGCCGGGGCTCGTCCTCACGGCCTGCGACCACGCAGCGCTCGACGAAGTCGTCGACGTCGAAGGCGCTCATCTCCCCAGCCTCGCGCCGCCGCGGCGGATGTCGCTACCGGCCGTTGATGGGCCACTCGGGCCGGTGGTAGCCGTCGAAGCGCAGCTCCCCGCCGCGCAGCTCGCGGATCGTGAGGAAGTCGCCCTTGTAGCCCTTGTGGTCGTGGGGCCCGAACTGGATGTAGGTCGCCGGTCCGCCGTTGGTGGCGGGCATCCAGCGGATCTTCTCCAGCCCGTCGCGCACGTAGCGCGGTGCCGGTATGGCCGCGTTGGCGATGCCGTGG
>DATEEV010000399.1:0-4069 GCA_035281005.1 Microthrixaceae bacterium
GCCCATGACGTGCTCGGCGATCTTGCGGCCCTGCATCGACGCGACCGACGACAACGGCAGCTTTCCGGACAGGTCACCGGCCACGTAGATGTGGGGGACGTTGGTGCGGAGGTGGTGGTCGGGGGTGGTGACGTAGCCACCACCGTCGACCTCGACCCCGGCCGCGTCGAGGCCGAGGGCCTCGGCGTTGGGCACCGAGCCGATGGCGAGCAGGGCGTGGGACCCCTCCGCCACCCGTCCGTCGTCGCAACGGACCACGACACCCGAGTCGTTGCGTTCGATCGTCTCCGCGCGCGCGCCCTTGTAGAGCCGGACTCCCCGCCGGAGGAAGTCGTCCTCCAGCACGGCCGCGACCTCGGGGTCCTTCTGAGGGAGGACCTGCTGCCGGCTGACGATCAGCGTGACCTTCGAGCCGAACGAATTGAACATGTGCACGAACTCGACGCCGGTGACACCGGAGCCGATGACGATCAGGTGCTCGGGGAGCTCCTTGGGCGGGTAGGCGTCGCGGGTCGTGAGGATGCGGTCGCCGTCGGGGCTCGCCCACTCGGGGATCCGGGGCCGCGACCCGGTCGACAACAGGATCGCGTCGGCCTCGAGCTCGACGTCACCCTCGGGCCCGGTCGCGACGACGGTGTGCGGGCCGGTCAGGCGGCCGGTGCCCTCGATGATGCGCACGCCCTGGGACTCGAGGAGCTGGCGGCCCGAGCCGGCGAGGCGCCCGACGATGCCACCGATCCGGTCTCGCAGTCCGCCGAGGTCGACCTCGGGCACCGACACCGACACGCCCATCCCGGCCGCGGCCTCGATGTCGAGGTACACCCCGCCGGTGGCGATCATCGCCTTCGACGGGACGCAGTCCCACAGGTGGGCGGCGCCACCGACGATGTCGCGCTCGACGAGGGTGACCTCGGCGCCCAGCCGGGCCGCGTAGGTGGCCGCGTTCGTTCCGGCGGGACCACCGCCGATGATCACGAATCGCAGGGCCATCCGTTCAAGGCTAACGGTGGCAACCAGCGGTCATCGCCATCGGGTCGACGCGATCGCGAGTCCTGCTCCGAGCTGACATTGGCCCAGCCAATAGGATCACGACCGGTGGTCGACGTTCACGCTGCTCCTTCCATCGTGGATACGACCGCGACGCAGGATGAGTTGACGTCCCGCGCCCGTCGCGGCTGGGCGATCGGGGCCGCTCGTTGGGGGATGTGGATCGCGATCGCGATCGCAATGACGTATCCCGGCCTTCAGCGGCTGGGCACCCACCTGCCGGGCGACGCCGGCGACATGTTGTTCACGGTTGGCATCCTCAACTGGGGCGCCGATCGTCTCCCACACCTGTTCCAGGGGTACTGGCACGGTCCGATCTTCGCCGGGACAGAGAACCCGATGGCCTACAGCGAGACCTTTCTCGGTGCGGTCCCGCTGTTCTGGCTGCTCCGAACCGTCACCCGATCGCCGGTCATTGCGCTCAACCTCCTGCTCATCGGCGCGTGGGCCGCAACCTCGGAGTGCACCTTCCGCCTCGCGCGACGGATCACCAGGAACTCCGCGGCCGCGATCCTCGCCGCGCTCTGTTTCACCTACGCGACCATCCACATCGCCCAGTACAACCATCCACAGTTGATGCTCGGGGCGCCGTTCATCCCGTTGTGCACGCTCCTCCTGCTCCGCGTGCTCGAACGACCGAGCTGGCAACGAGGGGCATGGGCGGGCGGCACCCTCGGGCTGCTCACCATCACGGCCACCTACTACGGCGTGTTCATGCTGATCTCGTCGGTCGTGATCGCGGTGACCTACCTGCTCCTGACCCGCGATCGCTCGACGTGGAACCTGCGGCTGGTGGCGGCTGGTGGGGCATACCTGGTCGCGATGCTCGCAGTCTCCGGTCCGGTCGCGATCCACTACGCGCAGCTCCAGCAGGATGAGTACTTTCGCCGGGCCTACGATCCCCGACTCACGTTGATGCTCGGCGATCTCCGAACCGTCTCCCCCGGAAACCGCTTCTTCGGCACTGGCACTTTGTTGTCCAACACGTCCGGCCTGAGGCTCTCCGAGAACTATGCGTTTCCCGGCTTCGTGACCCTGGCCTTCGCGTTGATCGGGCTCGTCGTATTCGCTCGGCGGAGGTGGTGGTGCCGAGATGGCCGGAGCGACGGGGGCCGCAAGGAGATGCTCGCCGTGGGGTTGGCTGGTGTGGCCGCACTCGCCATCGCGTACGGCAAACAGCGACTGTTCGGCGTCGAGGTCCCCGCGTTCGACCTGGCGGCAACCGTCGTGCCGGGTTTCAAGGGCGTGCGCGGGATCATCCGGTTGGTGATCGTCACGCAGCTTCCCCTCGCCCTCCTCGCATCGGTCGGGGTGACGGTCATGATTGTCCGAATCCGGGCCGACTGGGTCCGCTGGTGCGTGGTCGGCGTGTTGTCGTGCCTCGTGCTGCTGGAATCGAATCAGACGATGCACTACGTACGGGCTCCCACCGTCGACCACACCGGGGAGATCTACGAGGCGCTGAATGACCTCCCTCCGGGTCGCGTGCTCGAGCTCCCGGTCGCCGACATCGCCACCATCGGGTGGGCGTTCACCGAGGCCCCGCGCATGGCGGCGCAGATCGACGGTGACCATCCTCGGCTGAACGGGTACTCGGGTTGGTCGCCGCCCGACTACCCCGAGGTGATCGACGCCGGGCGCTCCCTGCCGGACCGAGCGGCGCTCGACGAGGTGCTCCGGCGCGGCGTCCGCTACCTCGTCCTCCACACCGAGGTCGTCGATCCCGGTTTCCCCGGCCTCGGAGACGCCATCACGGCAACGGGTGACGGGGCGATGACCGAGCAGCGGGCACGCGAGATCGTGGACGGCCTCCCCGAAGGCTGCGCACGACAGGTGATCACACGGTCGGGCGGACTCCTCGTCGAGCTCGACCGAGCCGCGTGTTCCCGATCGTGATCGCCTCCTCGACCGCGCCGAGGAACTGATCACGAGCTGCAGGCCAGCTGTAGTTCGCTCGCGCGTACTCGCCGCCGTTCGCGCCCAATCGCTCACGAGCTTGCTCGTCGCCCAGCAACCAGGACACTCCAGCTTCGAAGTCGCCGAAGTCGTCGTAGACGACAGCGCCTCCGGACCGGCGAGCCTGGCCCGCCAGCACCGCACATCGACCGTTGACGATCGCGGGTCGACCGAGCAGCCACCCCTCGAGCAGGACGATCGACAGGCTCTCCATGTACGACGGCTGCAGGAGCGCGTCCGCCCCGGCGATGACGGCGGTCTTGTCGACCTCGTCGAGCACTCCGACCGTCGTCACGCCTGGCCCCGACTTCACCGAATCGTCGAGCGGCCCGACGATCACGAGTTGGAGCTCGGGCAGGACCGACCGGCGGGCGAGGCGGGTGAACTCCACCGCGTCGAAGGTCCCCTTGCCGGCATCGGGGCGCCCGACCGTCACGAGGTACGGCGCGTCCGCGATGCCGAGTCGGGCCCGTGTCGCTCCGATCTCCTCGGGCGAGGGCGTCGCGACCTCGTCGATCGGGCACGGCGCGGTTCGGGTTTTGTGACCGAGGCCGGTGGTGTCGTGAACCAGGTCCGCCTCCTCCGGGACCTCGCAGAGGATCAGGTCGGCGAAGTGCATCATCGGGCGCACCGCGCCCGTCTGGAAGGCCCCCTCGGGGTGAGCCGTGGTCTGGAGGCACACCGGGCCGTTCGCGGCCGCGACCTTCGTCAGCCGCATCGCGGGGAGGTAGTGGTAACAGACCATCACGGTCACATCACTGCGCCTCGCGAGAGCGGCGACCTCTGCCTCGCCGTCCGCGAGCGCGGGCCCCATCTGCCAGGTCCACCGGTCCTGCGACCACGGCCACAGCGGGGGGTGACCGGGCTCGATCGCGCGCGCGTGGAGGGGAAGGAACTGGTCGTTGTCGCGTGGCTCGATCACGCGGAGACGCCTCAGCGTGACCCCTTCACTCGTCGTGACCCCGGGCGGGAACGCGTCGGTCCAGTCCTTGTAGTCGTCAGCGCAGCTCGTCAGCACCTCCACCTCGTGACCCTCGGCCGCGAGCCCTTGTGCGATGAGGTGGAC
>DATEEV010000400.1:0-4431 GCA_035281005.1 Microthrixaceae bacterium
GGCCGGGGAAGGGTTGACGCATGGCGATCGCTGACACGGCCCTGCTCGAGTACCTGGCATGTCCCGAGGACAAGGGCCCGCTGCTGTACTTCGCCGATGAGGACTCGTTGTACAACCCTCGGCTGCGACGTCGGTACAAGATCTCCGACGGGATCCCGGTGATGCTGATCGACGAGGCCGAGTCGGTCGACGACGCCGAGCACGACCGTCTGCTCGCGAAGGCGACCGAGGACGGCATCGCGCCGAACTGGGACGAGACGGACGCTTGATGCGCGTCCACGAGCTCGACTCGCTGAACATGTTCGCGGCCGCGTCCGGCCTCGCGGACCAGATCGAGGTAGCGGCGCGCACCGCGGGGGACGTCGACCTGCCCGATGCCCGTGGCATCAACTCGGTGGTCGTCATGGGCATGGGCGGCAGCGGCATCGGCGGCGATCTGACCGCCGCGATCGCCGGTCCCGATGCCGCGGTGCCGGTCATCGTGCCGAAGGGCTACGAGGCCCCGGCGTTCATCGGCCCCGAGACCCTGGTGTTCGCGGTGTCGTTCTCGGGCAACACCGAGGAGACGATCGAGGCCGCGACGCGCGCGCACAAGCAGGGTGCACGACTCGTCGTCCTCGCCAACGGCGGCCAGCTCGCGTCGTTGGCCGGCGAGTGGGGTGCAACCTGGGTCCGCATCGCGGACGGCATCCCGATGCCGCGCGCCGGCATCGGCGCGGTGTCGGTGCCACCGTTGGTGATCCTCGGCCGGCTCGGGCTCATCCACGGCATCGACGACCAGATCACCTCCGCCGTGGCCCAGCTCCGCCGTCGCGCGGCCCAGCTCGATGTGGAGAATTCGCCCGCGGCAAAGCTCGCCCGCCGCATCGGCCGGACGATGCCGATCACCTATGGCGGCGGGCTGCTCGGCGAGGTCGCGGCGGCGCGGTGGAAGGGTCAGTTCAACGAGAACTGCAAGATCCCGGCGTTCGAGAACCGGATCCCCGAGCTCACCCACAACGAGATCTGCGGCTGGGGTCAGCACGGCGACGTGACCCGTCAGATGTTCAGCCTCGTGATGGTGCGACACGACTACGAACATGCCCAGACCCGGCGTCGCTTCGAGTTGGTCGAAGAGATCTGCGACGAGGTCGTCGCCGACATCCACACGGTCTCCGCCGAGGGTGACACCCGCCTGGCCCAGCTCTTCGACCTGGTGCTCTTCGGCGACTACGTGACCCTCGAGCTCGCGGTGCAGGCCGGGGTCGACCCCGGGCCGGTGCCGATCCTCGACGAGATCAAGGCCCGCCTGAGGAACTGATCGATCTCGCCCTGGCCCAATTGGGTGGGCGGGCGCGTGTTTTTGGGAAGCGAGGCGGGAGATCTAAGCTGCCCCCTCCTTCGAGGGCTGCACTGAACCCGGTGTCTGATGACCCCAGCCCGCGACCTGAACCGGACACCATCCTTCGACGCGGGAGCGCGCCCATGAGCAAGCTGAACGACGACTTCAAGGTCGCCGACCTGAACCTGGCCGAGTTCGGCCGCAAGGAGATCCGCCTGGCCGAGCACGAGATGCCCGGCCTGATGGCGACGAGAGCCGAGTACTACGACAGCCAGCCCCTGGCCGGCGCCCGGATCATGGGCTCCCTGCACATGACGGTGCAGACCGCCGTGCTGATCGAGACCCTCGTGCACCTCGGCGCCGACGTCCGCTGGGTGAGCTGCAACATCTTCTCGACCCAGGACCATGCCGCCGCCGCGGTCGTGGTCGGTCCCGACGGCACGCTCGACGCCCCGAGCGGTGTGCCGGTCTACGCATACAAGGGCGAGACGCTCGAGGAGTACTGGTGGTGCACCGACCAGGCGCTTCGCTGGCCCGACGGCGCCGGCCCGAACATGATCCTCGACGACGGCGGCGACGCCACGATGCTCGTGCACAAGGGCACCGAGTACGAGGCCGCCGGCGTCGTGCCGGACGCGACCGACGACGACTCCGAGGAGTGGAAGGTCGTGCTCGACCTGTTGCGCCAGAGCCTGGCCAAGGAGCCGGACCGCTGGACCAAGGTCGGCCGCGACATCATTGGTGTCACCGAGGAGACGACCACGGGCGTGCACCGGCTCTACCAGATGCTCGATGCCGGTGAGCTGTTGTTCCCCGCGATCAACGTCAACGACTCGGTCACCAAGTCGAAGTTCGACAACCTCTACGGGTGCCGCCACAGCCTCATCGACGGCATCAACCGCGCCACCGACGTGATGATCGCCGGCAAGACGGCGGTGGTGTGCTGCTACGGCGACGTGGGCAAGGGCTCGGCCGCCTCGCTGCGCGGCCAGGGAGCGCGCGTGGTGGTCACCGAGATCGACCCGATCTGCGCGCTGCAGGCGGCGATGGAGGGCTACCAGGTGGTCCGCCTCGAGGACGTCCTCGAGACCGCCGACATCTTCGTCACCACCACCGGCAACAAGGGCATCATCTCCGCCGAGCACATGGCCCGCATGAAGCACCAGGCGATCGTGGGCAACATCGGCCACTTCGACAACGAGATCGACATGGCCGGCCTCGCCCGGATGAGCGACGTCCAGCGCATCAACATCAAGCCCCAGGTCGACGAGTTCGTCTTCCCCGACGGCCACTCCGTGATCATGCTGGCCGAGGGACGCCTGTTGAACCTCGGTTGCGCGACCGGACACCCGAGCTTCGTGATGTCGAACAGCTTCACGAACCAGACGATCGCTCAGATCGAGCTGTTCACGAAGACCGCCGACTACCCGTTGGGCGTCTACGTGCTGCCGAAGATCCTCGACGAGAAGGTCGCCCGGCTCCACCTCGACGCGCTCGGCGTGCGCCTGACGGTGCTCAGCGACGAGCAGGCCGACTACATCGGCGTGCCGGTGAGCGGGCCCTACAAGCCCGACCACTACCGCTACTGATACCGCTACTGAGCCGTGCTCACCGACTCAGTGATCTTCCGGGGGACGGGCCGCGAGCGACCCGTCCCCCGAAGATGCCCCAGCGCTCAGAGGCGGTTGCAACCTTCCGGCCACGTGCCCGCGAGGGCGGCGTCGAAGAACGCCCAGGCGTCGGTCGTCGCGCCGTTCGTGAGGATGGTCGAATGGTCCCGCTGTACGTCCGGCACACCGTTGCCGTTGATCTCCAGGCCGGAGTCGGTCAACCCGTCACGATTGAAGTCCGCCTCGCCGTAGACCTTGGCGCTGGTGTTGTTGCCCAGCAGGCAGCTCGTCACCGGCGTCGTCAGACCCCGACCCCATTCGTACCCGGGCTGCAGCGACCACTCCTCGACCGGAGGCTGGATCGGCGGCTGGGGGGTCTTGGTGCATTCCGGGAGCACCGGCTTCGTCAACGGGATGAGCCCGTCACACGTGCCGATGGCGTAGAAGGCGGGCGTCGTCATCGGCCTGGTGGGTGCCGAGTTCTCCGCGAGGACACCGTTCGTGAGGGCCGTCCAAGTCGGGCTCGTCGTGTACTCGGCCACGGGCTTGAACATGGAGCCGTCCTTGTCGATGTCGATCGCATACTGCGCCATGCGACGGATCCCTTCGTCGGAACACCCGATGAGGTTGCGGTTCCCACGCGGGCTCGAGAAGGCGAAGTTCTGATAGACGATCCCATCCGCCTGCTGCCACGCCGCGATCTGGAAAAGGTCGCCCGGGGTCTTCGGCGGCAGCTTGCCGGTGAGCAAGAAGTAGCGGTTCGCTGAGCTCGACGAGTTGTTGAACACGTCCCGCATGACGCTGTATGACGACTCCCAGCTGGAGTTGCGGGGGATCGTCGACAGCACCTCCGCAGGGTTGATGCCGTCGTAGCTCATGTCCATGCCGAACGCCGCGGCGGCGACGAACATCTCGTCGGTGCCGGCGTGCTCGATGGAGTCCGCGACGAACTCCTCCAGGTCACCGGGGGTGGCCAGGCCGGCGGCCGCCTCGATGTTCAGCTCGGGCGCGTAGGCCGACGCCCGCTCGGCGGTCGAGATCGCCGTCTGCGCGCCCTGTGAGTGTCCGACCACCGCGACCGAGTTGGCGGCCTTGGTGACCGCGCCCAGCGAGAGGACCGCCCTCGTCATGTCGAGCGTGGCGTTGGCCTGATCCTCGGCGACCATGTAGGAGGCGTAGTCACGGCCGGGCACCTTCGCCCCCATCCCGAAGTAGTCGGGCGCGATCAGCACGAGATCCCGTTGCAGCGCCGGCTGGACCAATGCGGCGCGGAACTGCGGACTCATCCAGGTCATGTCGAGCGTCTCGACACAGGATTCGTCGATGCCCACCGTGCCATGCGTCCACGCGGCGATGGTCCGGGAGTTCGTAGCAGGCTCGGTTTTCGGCAGCACGACCAGGCCGGTCGCCGCGACAGGCCCGCCCCCTCGGAGCGTGCTGCGGTACATCACCCTGAACGCGGTGGTGGACGGCCCGGCAGGGCTCGGGTACACGGGCGCC
>DATEEV010000401.1:0-11087 GCA_035281005.1 Microthrixaceae bacterium
ATCACGAGATCCTCGGGCGGGCCGAGCTCGGCGCAGACGACGGCTCGCACGGGGCCGAACGGTAGCCGTCGCCCACCGTGCCCTCGGCGCCTCCCCACTACGGTCGGGTGGTCGCATCGATCGCTCGTGACGTGACGGCGAGTTGCTCGGCACTCGACTCCCGTGCCGCCACGGCGGCGGCGGCTTCGTGCTCCACCAGGGCCCGGTGTGTCTCGGCGCACGCATCGCCCGCGCCGGGCGGGCACGGATGGCCGAGCAGCCACGCCCGGGCGGTGGCCGCGTCCTGGAGCTCGCCCAGTCGTGTGGCGAGCTCGGCGAGCTGGTCGGTCACTGCGGCGAGCTCGTCGCCGAGTCGCACCGCGGCGGTCTCGAACACGAATCGCGTGCGCTTGATCCGTTTGCGGAACTCGTGCAGTTGTTCCTCGGTGGGATCCACGCCGAGCCGGTCGCGAGATCGGGCGAAGCGTCGCGACTCGAAGATCACCCGCTCCACCAGGAACTCCTCGACTGGGATCGACAGGTCGGCGGCCCTCCGGAACGGCGGAGCCGTGGCGAGCTCGACCAGGTCGCGCCGCAGTCGGAGGTGGCTCGGGTCCGCGCGTGCGACCGCAAGCTGACGCCGGGCGGCCTCCCGCTCGGCGGCGACCTGGACAGCCCAGGGCTCCGCTTCGACGTCGAGGGCTGCGGCGTGGTCGGCCAGGCGCGCGGCGAGCACGTCGAGGTCGCGTATCGCCCCGAGTGAGGTCCCGAGCCCGCGGACCCGTCGATCCAGGTCGGCGACGACGCCGCGGCGGAGCAGCGGCCGGAAGGTCGCCAGGCGGGCGCGCAACCGCCGGATGCCCACCCGCTCCCGGTGTGCTGATCGCTCGTCGTCGAGCGCGTCGGTTCGCAGCACGACCTCGACGATCTCGGAGAGCGACGTCCGCACCTCGGTGCCAAGCCTCGCCTTCACGATCCCATGGTCGCAGACGAGTCATTTCGTCGCCCGCAACGGTGCGGTCGCAGGCGAGGATGGGCCGATGCAGACCGACAACTTCATCGACGGCGAGTTCCGCCCGGCGGCCTCCGGAGCGACCGACGACGTCGTCGATCCGGCGACCGGCGAGGTCATCGCGACCGTCGCCTCCTCGGGTGCCGACGACGTCGACGCTGCGGTCGAGGCGGCGGCGCGGGCGTTCGCCGGCTGGTCCGCGACCACGCCGCGAGAACGTCACGAGCGGCTCGCGGCGCTCGCCGACGCAATCGAGGCCGACATCGAGCACCTCAAGGAGCTCGAGATGCGCAACGTCGGCAAACCCCGCTCGATCATCGACTTCGAGTTCGACCTCACCGTCGACAACCTCCGCTTCTTCGGCGCCGCGGCCCGGTTCATGGAAGGACGCGCGGCGGGGGAGTATCTCGACGGCCATACCTCCTATGTGCGTCGCGACCCGCTGGGGGTCGTCGCCGGCATCGCCCCGTGGAACTACCCGCTGAACATGGCGACGTGGAAGGTCGGCCCCGCCCTCGCCACCGGCAACACGATGGTGCTGAAGCCGTCAGAGCTCACGCCGCTCACGGCGTTGCGGTTGGCCGAGCTCGCGGCCGACATCCTCCCGGCGGGCGTGCTCAACGTCGTGCTCGGCCAGGGGGAGACCGCCGGCGACCGGATCGTGCGCCACCCCGACGTCGCCCTGGTGTCACTGACCGGTGACGTCGCGACGGGCCGACTGATCGCCCGCAACGCGGCCGACACGCTCAAACGGGTGCACCTCGAGCTCGGGGGCAAGGCACCCGTCGTGGTCTTCGACGACGCGGACGCCGACCTGGTGGCCGCGACGCTCGCGGAGATGAGCTACTACAACTCCGGCCAGGACTGCACCGCCCCGTGCCGAGTGATCGCGGGCCCGCACATCTTCGACGAGGTGGTCCGTGGCCTCGACGAGGCCGTGGGCGCACTGCGTTGGGGCGACCCGTTCGATCCCGAGGTGGACGTCGGTCCGGTCGTGTCGGGCGACCAACTCGAGCGCGTCGAGGCGATGGTGTCCCGGGCGGTCGACGCCGGCGCCGAGGTCACCGTCGGCGGCTCGGTGGGTGACCGACCCGGGTTCTTCTACCGGCCGACCGTCGTCGTCAATCCGGCCCAGGACTCCGAGATCGTCCAGCGCGAGGTGTTCGGCCCGGTGGTCACCGTGCAGCGCGCGAGCGACGAGGCGGAGGCCGTCGCGTGGGCCAACGACGTGGACTACGGCCTGGCCGCGTCGGTCTGGACCCGCGACGTGGGTCGTGCGATGAGGATGACCCGCGAGCTGAGGTTCGGCACCGTGTGGGTCAACGATCACATCCCGATCGTTTCGGAGATGCCGCACGGCGGGTTCAAGCAGTCGGGTTACGGCAAGGACATGTCGGTGTACGCGCTCGAGCACTACACCGAGCTCAAGCACGTGATGATCCGCCACTGATGGGTCAGGGAACGCCTTCGCGGGCCCGTGAGACGTCCAGCGTCACGGCGATTGTGCATCTCGTCGGGTATCGGGCGTTGGCAAGTACACGATCGCAACAGAACTCGCGCGGCTTGCCGAGGTTCGAGGTTCACGGTTCGTCGTCGTCGACAACCACCACACGAGCAACGTCATCTTCTCCGTGCTCCCGGTCGATGGCGTGAGTCCGCTTCCAGCGACGGTCTGGGATCGGGTCCATGAGGTCCGCGCCGCGCTACTGCGGACCATCGAGGAGCTCTCACCGAGTGGATGGTCCTTTGTCTTCACCAACGTCTTGTCGAAAGGGGTCGCGGCTGATCGCGAGATCGTCGAGCGTGTCCGTCTGCTCGCCGAATCCCGCAACAGCCAGTACGCACCTGTCCGGCTCGCGTGTCGCACGGAGGAGTTGCTTCGGCGTGTTGATCGCCCGGAGCGGAGTGCACGCCACAAGTGGGTTGACCCTGACGGGGTCCGGGCGTTTGTCGAGAACTCGGAGGTGATCGACATCACACACCCCCACCTTCTCGACATCGATGTGTCACAGATGGCGGCCCATGACGCGGCAACACTCATCCTCGACCACATCGACGATTGGCGCTCACCGGAACGGGCGGAAGGATCCGACCGGTGAAGAAGTGTCCGATCGGCCGGGACGTATCGATCCGATCGTCACGGATCTCGACGGCACGCTGTGGGACCGAGCGCTCGGTCGCGACTTCGTCGCGAACCACGACTTCCATTGCTCGGGGTTCAGCACCGAGAGAGCGATGGATGTCCTGGAGCGCTTCCTCTCGATCGGTGTCGAGCCGGTCGTCAACATCGGTGGCCGGGACGTCGACACCATTCGGCACTTCGGTGTCACCTCGCTTCGGCTACGGTGAGCTACGAGGGGCTGGATGGGACTGGGAGGGACATGGAAATGAATCGACATGACGCGCACACGACACGGCACCGCCTGAAGCGCCGGTTGTACCTCAGCGTTCCCGCGGTGATGGCGCTCGGCGCGATCGCGGCGTGCACGCCGGCGCAGGAGCAGGAGGCCGCGAATGCGTGGGGCATCTTCTTGCAGATGCTGTGGTCCTGGGTCTTCACCGGGCAATTTGTGCTTTCAGTCGCCGGCTAGCTGTGACGGCCAGGGACAACGTCCCCGGTCGTCACAACGAGCGATCTGTGCTGCGGAACTCGCGGTGGAACGCGAGATCTGCAGCACAGATCCGATGGGGGAGCGCCCGGCTCAGACCTTTTCGAGCGCGGCGGTGTAGGAGGCCGCGTCGCGCGCCTCGCCGAGGCCACCCGACGCGAAGACGTCGACGATGACGCCCTGCTTGTCGATCACCACGGTCTGGCGCATGGCGCACCCGAGCTGGTCGTTGAAGCAGCCGTACGCCGTCGCGACCGCACCATGCGGCCAGAAGTCGCTCAGCAACGGGAAGGTGAACCCCTCCTGGGCCTTCCACGCGGCGAGGGAGTGCCGGGTGTTGCAGGTGATCGCGAGCAACACGTTGTCCGCGCGCTGGAAGCTGGCCAGGTTGTCGCGGAGGTCGCAGAGCTCGCCCTGGCACACCGCCGTGAAGGCGAACGGGATGAAGACGAGCGTCACCGACTTCTCGCCGCGGAACGACGAGAGCGTGACCTCCTCGTTCTGATCGTCTCGGAGGGTGAAGTCCGGTGCGGTGTCGCCGACGTTGATGCTCATCTCTGGCTCCTCTGGATCTCGCGAGGCCCATCATCGCACCGCTCAGCTGGTGAGGCTTCAATCAGTGAGGGCCGTCCACCGGTCGCTCAGCCACTGCGCGATGTCATTGCCCCACAAGATCGACACGGTCGTGAACGCGACCACGATCGCTCCCATGGCGAGCCAGGTGGTGACCGGGATCGTTCCGGATTCGGGTACCCCCGGGATCCGGCGGCGGATCAACAGGATCGTGCGCTCGGCCCACACGAAGGGCAGGAGGCGCAGGCCGACGAGGATGATCAGCCATCCCGGACCGGGCAGCGGTAGGGCGGCGATGCCGACCCCGATGACCGCGAAGCCCCCTGCGATACGTGCCACCCGGATGACCAGGGCGCGCTCGACCTCTTCCTGGGTCTCCTCGTGCCGTCCGGTGAGGCGCTCGGCCTCCTCGGCCGCACCGACCACTCGGCCGAGCAGCGACGCGTCGTGCGGATCGTTGTCAGGCTCGTCGCCGGGCGACGGCGGCGGTGGGGGCGGCGGCGATGAGCTCACGGGACCCGTGATGTACCACATCGATGCCCGGATCCGCGGCCAGCGCCGGCCCGGGTGGCCCGCTCACCCGGGTCTCCGCGAGCATGACCGCATGCCTCGTCAATCATCTCGTCGCCGATCTCGCAACTGGGCGGCGTCGGTCGTGGTCTCGGAGTCGTTCCTGAACGGCCTCGCCGAGACGGGGATCGGTGACGGCGTCGATGTCGACCCGCTGATCCGCACCTTCCAGCTCCCGCTCATGGGCCCGATGGAGCTCGTCATCGACATGACCATCGTCGGGGTCACCTTCGTGATGGACCCGGCCAACGACGGTCGGCTGCTCGCCACGATCCGCGCCACGGGGACGGTCGAGGCCACGGGGGACTCACCCATGCCGATCCTGCCCGGCGTGGCCCGGGTCCGCGGCGACGTGCTCGTCGACCCGATCATCGAGCTCCGCGATGACCATTCGTTCGTCGCGATCCTCGATGTGCTCAACAGCGAGCTGGTCGACATGGAGCTCGAGGGCATCGAGGGCCTCGACGCCGACGGCGAGGCCCAGGAGCAGATGTCACGGATGCTGTTCGACGCGCTCGGCGGCGAACTGTTCCGCGGTCTCGCGGAGAAGCTGGGTTCGATCGGCCTCGAGCTCGGTCCTGAGCAGGGCGAGGCGGTCGCCGATCTGGGCGTCGCGACAGGCCCCGCAGAAGTTCGCGTCGAGAAGGGCCACGTCACCGTGGGGCTGCTGGCCACCCCCGGCCTCGTCGGGTCGGCGTCGCCGGTCGAGGTGGGGGGCGGCCGCATCGGTGTCGGGCTCGCGTCGGGCTCGCTGGCAGTGCTGGTCGAGCATCTGAGCCGCGAACGCCTCGGTATGGGGCTGCCCTTCGACCTCGATCTCGACACCCGCGAGCGACGCCTCGACGGCCGCATCCGGAACTATCGCCTGGGCGATTCGCTGCCCGATCTGCGTCCGGGGCTCCGCTACACGATCCGGCCCCGGCTGGTCGATGGCCAGGTCGAGCTCACCCTGCGCGAGGCGTGGGTCGAGCTCCCCGACGTGATCCCGACCTTCACCCAGCCCATCAATCGGCTCAACCGATGGATCGGTGGGGTGGCGTCACGCGCGCCGCTGACGGTGCGCGTGCCGTCGCGGGTGAGCCTGCCCGTGCGGCCGGGGAGCACCGCGACGATGCGGGCGTCGATCGTCGACCTCAGCGTCGGGGCCGACGGCGTCCACGTGACCGTCGACGCCGCCCTGTAGGGCTCGGCGATCCACGCTGGGGCCCGATCCCGGGCTGCCCGCCTCTAAGTTGGTCCGATGCAGACCGGCGATCACGTTCCAGACTTCGACACCACCGACCAGAACGGGAACCAACGCAAGTTCTCCGAGTTCCTGGCCGACGGGCCGGTGGTGCTGTTCTTCTATCCGAAGGCCATGACCACGGGGTGCACCAAGGAGAGCTGCCACTTCCGCGACCTGGCGGGCGAGTTCGCCGACGTCGGAGCGCAGCGGATCGGCATCAGCGCCGACAGCGTCGAGCGGCAGGCGGCCTTCGACGACAAGCACGGCCTGGGGTATCCGCTGATCTCCGACACCGACAAGTCGATCGCGGCGATCTTCGGGGTGAAGCGGTCGCTGCTGCCGTTCTCGAAGCGCAACACGTTCGTGATCGACTCCGACGGCACGGTCCTCGAGCGGATCGCGTCCGAGACGAACATGGACGTCCACGCGGACCGGGCATTGGCGCTCCTGCGTGAGCGCGCCGCTCGCTGAGCTACCGTCGGCGCCCATGGAGGGCCTTCCGCAGATCGATCTGTTGAACGGGCACCTGTACGCGGCCGACCCCACACCGACCTATCGGTGGCTGCGACACAACGCCCCGATCTACCACGACGACATCAACGACCTGTACGGCGTCACTCGCTACCGCGACATCGTGTCGGTCGAGAAGCAGTCGACGCGCTACTCGAACCGCAACGCGTATCGGCCGTTGCCGATGGGCGGTCACGACGACACGTCGATGATCTCCTTCGACGACCCCCGTCACACCGAGCAACGTCGGCTCGTCGCCCGGAAGTTCACGCCGAAGGCGGTCACCGCACACGAAGACACCGTCCGGGGGATCGTCACGTCGCTGATCGACGACATCGCCGGCGAGGGCACGTGCGACGTCGTCGAGGCGCTGGCCGCCCCCCTGCCGGCGATGATGATCGCCGAGACCCTCGGGTTCGGCTTCGACCGCTGGCGCGAGGTGAAGCACTGGTCCGAGGCCACGATCCCGCTCGGCGGAGGAGTGCGCTACCTCGATCAGTCGGGCATGGACGCCGCGGTCGAGTTCGCGATCGCGTGCTCCGAGCTGATCAACGAGCGTCGCAAGGACCCGCAGCACGACATGGTGTCGCACTGGTGCAACTCCGAGGTCGACGGCCATGCGATGACCGACGAGGAGATCATCTCCGAGTGCCTGCTGGTCGTCGACGGCGGCGCAGAGACCACGCGCACCGTGATCGCGTCGACCGTGTGGGACCTGATCGAGCATCCCGATCAACGCCAGATCCTGCTCGACGACCCGGCGGTGCTGCGAGACACCGCCGTCGAGGAGTTCATCCGATGGGTGACGCCGATCCTCAACATGAGCCGGGTCGTCACCGAAGCACACGAGCTCGGTGGTCACCAGCTCGAGGTCGGCGACCGGATGTTGTTGATGTACTCGTCGGCGAACCGCGACGAGACGGTGTTCGACGATCCCGACGTCTACGACGTCCGGCGACGTCACAACCACCACGTGGCATTTGGGTTCGGGACGCATTTCTGCCTGGGCGCGTCGCTGGCCCGGCTCGAGATCCGGGTGATGTTCGAGGAGCTGTTGCGGCGGCTCCCCGACATGCGCCTCGTCGAGGGCCAACCGCCGGCGCGCGTGCCGGGTGCGTTCGTGCGCGGCATCGAGTCCGTGCCGGTGGAGTTCACTCCCGAGCGCCGCTGAGCCGAGTGCCGGACGTGGCACGGGCGTGACGTCGTTCTTCGCACCGTCCGGCGCTGCGCCGAGCTGGGCCCAGCCCGAAGTCGGCGGGGTCGGGCGGGAGCCCATGGGATGGCAGGCCGCCCCGTACCCCGACGCGGCTGGGGCACGACGGGGATTGCCCTCCCCCTGGGTCCGTTCGCTCGACGGGTCGTGGCGCTTCCGATACCTCCCACGACCGGGCGCGGCGCCGCGCCGGTTCGCCGAGCCCCCCTACGACGACAGCCGCTGGGACGAGATCGAGGTGCCGGGCGCATGGGCGATGCAGGGGCACGGCCGGCCCGCCTACACCAACGTCGTCATGCCGTTCGGCGGCGAGCCGCCTGACGTTCCCGAGGAGAACCCGACCGGGCTCTACCGCACGACGGTCACCGTCCCCCGCGCCTGGCGGGGCCGCCGCGTCGTACTGCGCGTCGGCGCGGCCGAGAGCCTCGTGCACGCGTGGGTCAACGGGACCGAGGTCGGGTTCGGCAAGGACAGCCGCCTGCCGTCGGAGTGGGACGTGACCGACCTCGTCGAGGCGGGACCGAACGTGGTGGCGCTGGCGGTCGTGCAATGGTCCGATGCCACCTGGTTGGAGGACCAGGACCAGTGGTGGATGCCGGGCATCCACCGATCGGTGTCGCTGATCTCGACCGGCCCCACCTGGCTGGCCGACGCGGCGCTGATCCCCGGGCTGACCGAGGCGGGTGTCGGGACCCTCGACGTCGACGTCACGGTCGGAAACCGACACGACCCCCAACCGGGCTGGCAGGTCGAGGTGGCGGTCGAGGACCGGCGAGGCCGCACCGTCGGCCAGCTCGCCACGACCGAGGTGCCGACCTTCGAGCACGGCGAGCCGCTCACCGAGCTCGTGTCGGGGATGTTCTTCGCGGGTCCCCGGGTGCGGGGCCGGATCGAGGTGCCGGCGTGTGAGCCGTGGTCACACGAATCGCCGGTGCGCTACCGCGCGCTGGTCACGCTTCGCCGTCCCGATGGCCGCGTCGCCGAGGTTCGGGCGCGTCGGGTGGGATTCCGCTCGGTGGAGGTCGGCGGCAACGAACTGCGGATCAACGGCCGGCCCGTCCAGATCATGGGCGTGAACCACCACGAGCACTCACCCGACACGGGCCGGACCCTGTCCGACGAGGTGCTGCGCCGCGACCTCGAGCTGATGAAGGCCCACCACGTCAACGCGGTGCGGTGCGCGCACTACCCGCATGACGAGCGCTTCTACGACCTCTGTGACGAGCTCGGCCTCTACGTGGTCGACGAGGCGAACATCGAGACCCACGCCCGGCAGGCGAGCCTGTGTCACGACCCGCGCTACACCGCCGCGATGTCGGAGCGAGTCGAGCGGATGGTTCGCCGTGACCGCAGCCACCCGTGCGTCATCGCCTGGTCGTTGGGCAACGAGAGCGGCTCCGGCGCGGTGCACGCCTCGATGGCCGAGTGGGTCCGCGCCACGGATCCGTCGCGGCCGCTGCACTACGAGGGCTCGTTGATGCACGACCTCTACGACACCACGCCCGTCACCGACATCGTCTGTCCCATGTACACCTCGATCGACGACATCGTCGCGTGGGCGCGATCGGGCCGCGACGACCGGCGGTCGCTCATCCTCTGTGAGTTCTCGCACGCGATGGGCAACTCGAACGGCTCGCTGGCCGACTACGTCCACGCGTTCGAGTCCCACCACGGCCTCCAGGGTGGGTTCGTGTGGGAGTGGCTCGACCATGGCATCCGTCGCAGCGATGACGATGGCCGGTCGTGGTTCGCGTACGGCGGCGACTTCGGTGAGCAGGTCCACGACGCCAACTTCTGCTGCGACGGACTGGTCTCGCCCGACCGCGTCCCGCACCCGGCCATGGCCGAGCTGGCTGCGTTGTCCCAACCCGTCCGCATCGAGGCGGCCGGTCGTGGCCGGGTCCGCATCGCCAACCGCCGGTGGTTCACCGAGCTCGATGACCTGCGTTGCCGGTGGGACCTCACGGTGGACGGTCGGAGCGTGCGACGAGGCGAGCTCGACCTCGCCGGAATACCGCCCCGCGCCGAGGTCGTGCGCGCCCTGTCGATCGGTGACGTGGCCGAGGGCGGCGAGGCCTGGCTGACGTTCCGCTCCGCGCCGCGTCGCCGACCGGGATGGGCACCACCGGGCTGGGTCGCGGCCTGGTCACAGGTTCGCCTGTCGCCGGCAGCGGCCCGGCCCCGGCCCCCGGCGCCGCGTCGACGCCGCACCGTGGAGGTCGCCGACGCGGGGCTGGTGCTGGGTGACGTGCTCGTCGCCTTCCCCGACGCGTCGTTCACCCGGGCCCCCACCGACAACGACGGCATCAAGACCGGCTGGATGGCCGGGGTCGGGGTGCGGGGCCGATGGCGCGGCTGGGGGCTCGACCGGGCAACTCCCGAAACCCAGGCGTTGGAGGTCAGGCGCCGGGGCGAGGCCTGGCTGGTGCGTCGGGGCGTGGCGTGGCACACCGCCGTCGATGATGCGCCGATCGTCCATCGCCAGCGCATCCGGGTCGACGGCGCGACGGTGACCTTCGACGAGGAGATCGTGGTGCCCGAGGTCTACGACGACCTCGCCCGGGTCGGAGTGCACCTGGTGGTGCCGCGCGCCTTCGAGAACCTCGACTGGTTCGGGCCGGGCCCGCATGAGACCTACCCCGACCGGTGCACGGCGCCCGTCGGGAGGTGGCGATCGACGGTGACGGACCAGTACGTCGACTACGTCATGCCCCAGGAGCACGGTCACCACCACGACGCCCGATGGTTCCGACTGCGCCGGCCCGATGACGGCGCAGAGCTGGTCGTCCGGGCCCGGCGCCGCTTCGGGTTCTCGGCGCTCCACCACTCCGTCGAGGCCCTGACCGCCGCCCGTCACACCATCGACCTGCCCGATGACGGCCCCACCCACCTCCACCTCGACCTCGCCCATCGGGGCCTCGGGACGGCCTCGTGCGGCCCCGACACGCTGCCCCGGTACCGGGTGGATCCGGGCACCCATCGGTGGACCTGGACCCTCACCTACGGCTTGGGCCCCACGTCGGGGCCCGTGCAACACTGACCGCGTGAGCGGGCGCTGCGACCTGGTTGAGCCCGGAGAGTGGTGACAGCAGTGGGAGAGCGATGAGCACCGTGGATCTCAACCTGGCCGACGTCTGGGAGGCCGTCGCGGACGAGGTGAGCGATGCCCTCGCCCTGGCACACGGCGACGTGACCCGGACCTGGGCGGAGTTCGACGACCGCGCCGCACGGTTCGCCACGGTGCTGCAGCACGCTGGCGTCGGCGCGGGCGACAAGGTCGGGTTCTTCCTCTACAACGGCCCCGAGTACATCGAGGCGACCTTCGGTTCGTTCAAGGTCCGGGCCGTGCCGGTCAACGTCAACTACCGGTACACCGAGTCCGAGCTCGCGTACCTG
>DATEEV010000402.1:0-4218 GCA_035281005.1 Microthrixaceae bacterium
CAGCTACGTCGCACCATCGGAAGAGCAGATGCCGCTGTCCTTCGCTCACGCGCACGCGTCGGACAACTGGCGGATCTCCGTTCGCGGCACCACGAACATGGGGCGTGACACCTACGAACAGGGCCAGTTCCGGTTCCACGAAGGCGGCGTGCCCTACGCGAGCGACAACTTCGCCTGGGGCCCCGACGGTGGGTACGGGATCATCATGTTCGCCGATCGGCGAGGTTTCGCGATCCGGCCCGTGAAGGCCGAGATCGCCGAGAAGGTGGGGCCGTCGCAGGAGGCGGCCGGCGCCCTCCTCGGTATCGACATGCAGGATCCCTGCCCGGGTGCCCCTGCGATCGCGACGACGATGGGCCCCACGACGCGGGCGCATCTGGACGGCGGCTTCGACACCTCGCACCAGTGGGACGAGATCGCCCCCGGCATCCGGATGGCCGCCGGCGTCGCCGGCGAACCGGAGCGCGGTCCTGTGCTCGTGTTCGTCGACTGTGCCGCCGGTTGTGAGGCCGTCCCTCCCCGCGTCCTCGGTACGGAGACGATCGTCGCTCCTGTGACCGGGTCCGTCGACGCCGACGGCACCACTCTGGCGCACGGCGACGTGCGGCTGGAGGAGGCCGGCGTCGAGCATCCTGCACTCGTTGCCGGCCCCGACGGTGCACAGCTCGTGCTCATCGTCGCCGATCGGCGAGCACTCGGCTCGGCTCTCGACGACGGCGCCCTGTCCGGCGCGCTCGGCACGGCATTGTCCAACGTGCTCCCCACGCTCCTCGGCGACCTGGCATCCGCCACATCAACCTGAAAGCAGAGTCGCCGACGAGGCGTCTGGGTGAATCAGCCGTCGAGCGTCGCGACGCCCTTCGGCGCCTGCTGGCTCATGAAGCCGAACAAGTAGCCGGCCACCCGGCGCATCTGGATCTCCTCCGCGCCCTCGGTGATGCGGTACCGGCGGTGGTGGCGGTAGATGTGCTCGAACGGCATGTGTCGCGAGTAGCCGAGCCCGCCGTGCACCTGCATGGCCCGGTCGGCCGCGTCGCAGCACAGCCGGTTGGCGACGTAGTTGCACATCGACACCTTGTCCGACACCGAGAACGCGCCGTACGTGTCCATTTCCCACGCAGTCTTGTGGATCAGCGCCCGCAACATCTCGCACTGCGTCACGAGCTCGACGAGAGGGAACTGGATGCCCTGGTTGTGCGACAGCGGCTTGCCGAACGGCTTGCGCTCGTTGGCGTACGCGACCGCCCGGTCGAGGCAGTACTCGGCCGCGCCCAGCGACGACGCGGCCTGGCGAATGCGGTTCTCGTTGAAGAACAGCTGCACGACGCCGAGGCCGCGGCCCTCCCCGCCGAAGATCGCCGAGTGCGGCACGCGCACGTCGGTGAACCGCACGTGTGCGTGGTCGGTGGGCATGTTGAACGTCCACAGGAACTCGACGATCTCGAACCCGGAGCTGTCGGTCGGCGTGAGGAACGCCGTGATGCCGTCGCCGTCGCCCGCCATCCCGCTCGTGCGCGCGAAGATCAGGTCGTACGGCGCCTTGTGGATGCCGGTGTTCCACGTCTTCTCACCGTTGATGATCCATTCGTCGCCGTCGCGCACCGCGGTGGTCTCCATGTGGGTCGCGTCAGAGCCGTGCGCGGGCTCGGTGATGCCGAACGCGAAGCCGCCGGTGCCGGCGAGCAGCTTCGGCACCCACTCGGCCTTCTGCTCCTCCGTGCCGTGGTGCAGCATCAACAGCAGGCCGACGTTGTTGCCCACGATCGACGATTCGTTCTGCAGGTCGTTGTGCAGGCCGAGCCCGCGGCGTGCGAGGTGCTCGCGGATGATCGCCATGCCGAGGTTGGTGCCGTCGCGGCCGCCGTACTCCTTCGGAAAGGCGTAGCGGTAGTGGCCCGCCGCGTCCGCCCGCCGGCGCATCTCTGCGAGGAGTTGCTCCCACTTCTCGTTCGGGAGACCTCCGCGTTCCCAGTCGGTGCGGGAGTCCTCACGCCGGTGGTCGAAGAACCGGTTGTTGTCGTCGGCCATCTGCAGCGGCAGGATCTCCCGCTCGATGAACTCGTCGAGCTCGGCGAGGTAATCCTGCAGGTCGGCGGGGATCGCGAAGTCCACGGCTAGTCGCTCCTCACGGTGTTGTTGTGGTGTTCCAGAGATCGAGGGCCCAGTCCGGCAGCCGGGGACCCTCGAGCATGTCCGCGGGGAGCTCGGGCGCCCGCACTCCCGCGTGGCGCATGCGCGCCCGGTTGCCCTCACCGATGATCGTCAGCTTGAACGCGGCGAGCACGACGTAGAACGTGATGTCGTCGACGGCGCGGCCGGCGATGGTCGCGTATCGATCGGTCAGCTCGGTCGCGGTCAGAAAGCCCGGCAGTTCAGCGCACGCCTGGCTCGGGTGGACGTACGGCCGGTCGACGGTCCCCCAGTAGAGGAGTGAGTAGCCCAGGTCCGCCAGCGGGTCGCCGAGCGTCGCCATCTCCCAGTCGAACACGCCGACGATGCGGGTGCGGTCGGCGGCGTCGACCATGACGTTGCCGAGCCGGTAGTCGCCGTGGACGATGGTGGTCGGCGGCGAGGTGGGGATCGAGGCCCCGAGCACCCGGGCCAGCTCGTCGATCGTCGGGTCGTCGGCTTCCTTCGCCCGGTGCCACTGATCGATCCAGCGCCGGACCTGGCGCTCGAGGTAGCCGTCGCGGCGGGCCACGTCGCCCAGGCCGACCTCGTCGATGTCGACGGCGTGGATCGCGGCGAGCACGTCGACGAACCGCTCACTCAATGCGCGGCCCGCGGCGGCGCTCATGCCGCTGAGCGTCCCGGCCTCGTGCGGCACGCGGCCATGCAGTCGCTCCATCACGTAGAACGGCGCGCCGATGACGTCGACGTCGTCGCAATAGGCGAAGACATGCGGCGTGGGGATGTCGGTGGCGTCGAGCGCGGCGTAGAAGCGGTACTCGCGACTGACGTCGTTCGCGGTCGGGAGGAACGCGGTGACGGGCGGCCGTCGCACGACCAGGTCGCGCCGGCCGAGGCGCACGCCGATAGTGACGTTCGACGCCCCGCCGCTGATCAGGTCGAGCTCGATCGGCTCGTCAGTGACGTCGTCGAGCAGCTCGACGTGCTCGATCAACCACGCTCGCAGAGCGTGTGGATCGGCGATGTCGGCGAAGTCGGAGGCCGCGGTCATCGCGCCAGGTGCTTCGGGTTGGCCACCGCGAGCTTGTCGCGCACGGCGCCTGCGAGCGACGCCCAGTCGTCACCGTCCCCAGTCACATCGTGGTCGCGCGCCGGCTGAGCCAGCTCGCGCTCGACGATCGCGAGCATGTTGGCCGCGACTCGGGCGTGGTACGAGAGCTGGCCCGTCGTGTTCGGCATGACGTCGTCGGTCAGGTAGCTGCGCACCGCGTCGAGCATCTCCCGCGCGGTCGGGCGCCCGTGGAGCCCGGCGAGGTCGGGCAGGGGATCGGGAAGCGGCTCGGCACGGGCGGCGGCCAACTCGTCGGGCGCGAGCAGCTCGATGAGGTCCCACTCCTGCTCGGCGACGCGCCGCCCGATGGCCGCGAGCTCGTGGGACCGCACCGCACCCGAGAGGTGCACGTACGCCTGGCCCATGCAGCCGATGCCCCACTGCAAGGTCTTCTGCACGAGCCACCAGTGCAGCGCATCGCGATCGACGGGCCGGCCCCCGGCCCGCTCGTACGCGTCGACGAGCTGGTCGACGGTGCCGAGCCCACCGACCTCGAGGGGCTCGCCGAAGCGCCACGCCTTCACGCAGAGCCAGCCGAGGTCCTCGAGCGGGTCACCAACGTGCACGAGCTCCCAGTCGATCACCGCCCGGAGGCCATCGGTGCCGACGATCACGTTGCCCATGCGGAGGTCGCCGTGCACGATCGTCGTCGCGGATCGCTCAGGGCGGTTGGCCATCAGCCAGACGTACGCCTTCTCGAACGTCGGGCTCACGTCGTCGACGATCTGATAGCTCGACCAGTACTGCGCCATCGAGTCGGCCTCGGTCGCGCCGGGCAGGCCGGCCGGGTCGAGCGCGTGGAGCCCGGCGAGGAACGCTGCGAGCTCGTCGAGCAGCACGGCGCGTGCCTCGGCGTAGTGGTCGTCGCGCAGGATCTTGCGCGCCACCGTTTCGCCAGGCACCGCGGACATCACCAATCCGGCGGTGCCGAGGCGCGAGCCGTCGTCGTCGACGAGCACCTCGGGCACGAGGAGCCC
>DATEEV010000403.1:0-8932 GCA_035281005.1 Microthrixaceae bacterium
GGACGGGCGATCCGTCTGGCCGGGGGAGGAGGGGCCCGCGCTACTCTTGTCGCTCCCTCACGGGCGATTAGCTCAGTTGGTTAGAGCGCTGCCTTCACACGGCAGAGGTCGGCAGTTCGAGTCTGCCATCGCCCACTTCCCACCACCCCTGCCTCGGCGGGGGTTTCGTCGTTCTCGGGGTCTGTCGGACCGGGCCCGATCGATCGGTCATGGCGCGGATATGGCGCGCGATTTTCGCCACCATCCGGTGCGGGCTCGGAATTGACCACGAGGCGGAGTGTCGGGCGGGGTACGGCAGAGGCCTCGAGCGCCTCCATGATCGGGGCCTCTCCGCCCGGGAACAGGTGGCCGTAGCGGTCGAAAACGGTCGCCACCGAGCGGTGGCCGGCCCAGACCTGGACCTGCTTCGCCGACGCGCCGTGGGCGATCCACAGCGAGACCGCGGTGTGTCGGAGGTCGTGCATGCGCAATCCGCTCAGACCAGCCAGATCGGTGGCGGGCTTCCAGAACCGTGCCCGGAACGATCCGGCTCGGATTGGGGCGCCGTCGGCGCCGGTGAAGGCGTGGGCCGACTCGGCGAGATCGCTCAGCGCGACGTCGAGGATCTGAAGGACGCTCGGCGGGAGCGGCACCGATCGGACGCCGGCGGCCGTCTTGGGGTGGCCTTCGATGAGCTGCCCTCGGACCTCGATGAGGGTGGTGTCGACACGCACCAGCCGGCGGGACCACTCGAGCTTCGCCTTGCGAAGTCCGGCGAGCTCGCCGAAGCGCAGGCCGCCGTACCCGGCGAGCACGACGAACGCGGCGAATCGCTGGGCCACACTGTGGAGCGTCTCGTCGTCGGGCCGCATCCCGGGCACCGTGCGCTCGAGTCGATCGACGGTGACCTGGTGCATGGCGGCGGAGAGCGACGCGAGTTGAGCCGGCGTCACGATTCGCATCTCGTCGCGGACGATGGTCGGCAGGTTGTCGGTGTCGGCGCACGGGTTGCGATGGATGCGTCGCGCCTTGACCGCGCCTGTCAGCAGTTTCGAGAGCAGGAGGTGGCAACGACGAACGGTCGCGGGTGCGAGGCCCTTCGCGCTCAGATCCGCGACCCATGCCGTGATCAGGGCGTAGTCGAGCGAGGCGATCGGCAGGTCGCCGAAGGTGGTCACTACGTGGTTGCGGAAGTACGACTCGTCACGAGCGGCCGTCGACGGCCGCAGCTCCGTCCGGTTGGGCCACCACTCGTCGAACCACTCACGAAGCGGCTGCCGGCCGAGGCGTTCGTCGACCCACATTCCTCGATCGCGGTCAGCGAGCTGATCGCGTTGCCAACGTTCGGCATCGCGACGTTTGGTGAAGGTCCGCGACACCGTCGCACCGCTCGGCGTGCGCAGTCTGACGTCGTAGCGCCGCTCGCCCGTAGCGAGGTGACGTACACGGATCATCGGAGTGCCGTCCTCTCGAAACTCGGAGGAGGAGGGCGGAGCCGCCGCCCCGACGTGGCGCTCACGCTACCGGGCGTCCTGAGCTGACGGAGGTTGCTCGCCGTCGCTCGATGAACGCCTCGGCGGAGGACCGAGTGATCCGGGCTGACCGCCCGAGGTGCACGGTCTCGAGCTCACCGCGGGCCATCAAGCTGTAGATCGTGCTGCGGCCGACGGCGAGGAGCAGACATGCCTCCGTGATCCGGAGCAGGAGAGGGTTCGGGTCGGTGAGCGGGGTCTCTGGTGATTCGTGCATGCCCACCTAAGCGCGCCAGTCGACGCCGGCGGAACGACCGATGTCGCAGCGACTCGGGATTGTCAGGTGGTACGACGGGATTGGTCAGGTATGACCACGAGCCCGTTCGGCTTCACCCAGGCAGGCCGCCCGGTGTCGACACGGTGACCGTGTGGCCGTTGGTGTCGAGGTCCCTGACGAGCTGGTGCAACTGGTGTCGCCGCGGCTGATCGCCGACCTGGTCGAGACCGCGGGAGTCGGTCTGAGGTTCGCTGAGGAGTCGGGGTCTCCCGTCACCGCCTTCATCATGGTGTGGGACGAAACCGGCACAGGGACCGGCGTCAGGACCGCCTCGGACGGCGATGGTGAAGCCTCGCTGGCGGACATCGCAGATCAGGTGCAGGACATCGTGATCACGACGAGGTCATGGTGCGGTCGGCGTCCGGTGGCGTGGCCGGAGTGCCCGGTGCACCAGAGCCATCCGTTGAAGGTCTCCACGTCATCAGATGCGGCGGTGTGGGTCTGTCCGGTCGACGAACAGTTCTCCGTTCCAATCGGTGAGCTCCGACTCCGCGGAGCCACGTAACAACCACGGCTTCGTGACCGACTCGGCGCCGACGTAGCCCCACCATCGCTCAGATCTCGCGCCGCAGGACGTGGTCAGGGAGTGGCACAGACTGGCAAGTTGCGCAAAGCGCAACGTGCGGACTTCAGCGGACAGCTTCAGACGAACCTCGATTCCCTGTGGCGTGATGTGGAAATCCACATATAATGGCGGGCATGTTGGCGTGGGACGAACTCGCGCTGCTCGATCACCCCGGCAGTTCCATCCGGGAGCGCCGCATAGCGCTGGGCTGGACACAAGCCGAACTCGCCGAGCTCGCTGGTGTTCCGCAGGCGGACATCTCGCGCATCGAGAACGCACGCCTCGATGCCCGCTGGTCGACGCTGCAGCGTCTCCTGGCGGCACTTGCCGGTGCCGGTACACCTCGCCGGAGCCTCGCCAACGGTCGGCGCGTCAGCGCGACCCCGAAGCCAGCCAGGACGTGGACTCCGCCGAGTTCGGTCGCTCGGATTACTCGCTCCGCGAAGTGATCCTCCGAGACGCGTGCGAGGACGACGCGCCCGCGCTCGAGTCGTTCGACCCCGGCAGTGGCACTCTGTGGCTTGACGAGCTCGTCGAGATCGTCCGAGGACTGCCGGCGTGGAGAGACGATCCCTCCCAGGCCGACTACGACCGCCGGGTCGTCGTCGCGGAGGTCGACGGAGAAATCGTTGCTGTCGCTGCGCACGAGCGCGACGAGCACGAGCGACTCGGGGTTCTGGTTGAGTATCGCTACCTGATGGTCGTCGCCGTCCGAGTCGACGCGCATCGTACAGGCCTTGCTCGCGTGCTCACCGCGGCCGTGTTGGCACAGATGCGGACCGACGGGGTTCGCAGTGTCCGCTAGCTGGTACACCCCCTGAACGATGCATCGGTGGCGTTCAGTCGGGCGGTGTTCGGCGGGCGGACGAGACCTCGCCGCCCGAGCACCGGCCGTACCTCAGCTACGTGCTCGGACTTTGAGCCGAACGATCGCATCGCATCTTCTCGTCAGCTTGTTCCGCTTGCGGAACAAGCTGACGCAGTTCAATGCAGTGACGCCGCCCCGGCGCGGAAGCGTCGCTGGGTCTCCTCATCGAACCCAGACGTCGCCCTCGAGGGATCTCAGAGGTCGATGTCGTGCAGTGCGGCGACGCGATCGCAGATGTCGCTCACGGTGACGTCGGCGTACTCAGCGGCCGCTCGGGCGTAGATGACGACGGCTTGGAGGGACCAGAGCCACAGATCGTTGACTTCCCACCGGGCGGCGTTGTCAATCAGCGCAGGATCGACGCCGGCTCGAATCATGGCCGCAGCCCTGATGGCGAAGTCGGCCTTGTAGTGCTGAGCCTTGGTGTGGGCCCGGTCCTCGGGCAGGAGCCGGCGACGGATCTGTTCGGTGTCGAGGGGGTGATCTCGGGTGGCGCCCGATGCTTCGATGAGGTCCGCCGCTAAGTCGAGCAGGATCTCGCCGGGAAACAGGTCGCGGGTCGAGGGCGGCGGCGCGACGTCGGCGACGATCTCATCGGAGCCTCGACCTTGGGACAAGCCAATCAGAACACTCTCGATACAAGCTCGGTCACGCGTCGGATCGATGTCCACGTCGAGACGCTACGACGGCACACCCAGATCGTCACTGCTGCGTGGTCAGGTCTGACCAAGCAGCGCTCTCGGGCTCCGCACCTGACCACCAGCGGCGGGTGCTGACGAAACGGCCGACCCATCTATGGCATCTCCTGCCGCCGTCCTGGCGATACGTAGTGACCCCTACCGAATCCTCTCTGGGTCAAGAGGGAGTTCTGGTGGCTGTTGGGGCGCGCGGAGAGGACGGCCGGTGGCCGTGGTCGTAGCGTTGGTGTTGGGTCCGGGAAGTGACTTCGTCCGAAGAGCCGGTGTGCAGGATGTGAGCCGGCCACGCTGGACTACAGAGACGTTCCTGGGTGTCCTCCCGGGCCCGCTTTAGCCGCGCCGGCGGGAGGCGTCTGCGGCGAGATGCCGGTACACGGTGTTGGAGATCTTCCGCTTGAGCGCGCGTAGCGCTTCCTTGTTGGTCTTGCCTTCGGTGACGCGTCGATCGAAGTAGGCGCGGCCGTCGGAGTGGGGTTGGCGGAGCTGGCTGATCGCGGCCATGTGGAGCGCGTGGTTGAGCTGTCGGTTGCCGCGTTGGGACACTCGGTGGACGCTGCGGCCGCCGGAGGAGAATTCGACAGGCGCGGTGCCGTTGTAGGCCGCGTAGCGGTCACTGTTCGCGAACCGGCCGATGTCGCCGGTGTAGCCGATGAGCATCGCGGCCAGGATCGGACCGATGCCGAACACGTCGGTGAGTGTCGTGCCCGACGCGGCGACCGCGGTGCGGAGCCGTTTGTGGGATGCCTTCAACTGTTCGTCGAGGCGGCGGATGTCGTCGAGGAGGTCGACGGCCAGGTCGAAACGGGCCTGCTCGACCGGCGTGGTCGGAGTGAGCGCGGCGAGGAGCCCATCGACGTCAGAAGCGTTGATTTCCTTGGCGATTCCGCCCGGGTGGAGCTCCAACAACAGTGCGTGCATTCGACACACGACACGGGTGCGGTGATCGCCGATGTCGGTGTTGCGTTTCGCCAACAGACGCAACACCTCGCTGTGACCGACCGCCCGGACCGGGTGCAAGCCCGTGGTGCGCAACGCGGTGATCGCGACCGACAACGCGTCGTTCGGGTCGGTCTTCGACGACCGCCCGGTGCCCAACACCCGCGTCCGCGCCGCGAGGGTCGCCGGCACGTTCACGACGTGCTCGCCCGACGCGACGAGTTGCTGGGCCAACAAGTAGCCCATCCCGTCCGCGCCTTCGACGGCCCACACTCGAGCCCGATAGGGCTGCGCCCACGCCAACAGCTGCGGGACCTGGGACCGTGATGCACGCACCTTCTTCAGGGCGAGTTGGTCCTCGTTCGAGTCGATCGCGACCGCGGTGTGCGATGCCTTGTGGGGATCCACCCCGATGATCACCTGCATGAGTTCCTCCGGGTTCGTTGGTGGTGAACCGCGGTGGGCACTCCTGCTTGGATCTGGTGCGACACCTCTCTCGAGCCACACCGCGGCGAGACCCCGGCCGAGTAGCGCCTCGGTAGAAAGCCAGACCCGCGAACGGGTCGGCAGGCACTTAGTGAGCTACCTCGACCAGGGCCGCTCGAACGCTACGAAAGGCTCGCAACGTCCACCCGAAGTCTCAAGCAGGCACTTCGGGGATGGCCCATCGACCCCGCTACTCGATGCTGAGACCAGGTCATCACCGATCCACGGGGTCAAGATGAAGAAATGACGAGCCAGGCGGAACTCAGCGAGATTTCGGCGTCCCTGCATGACGAGTACTTCGACATCGACCGCCTGGACTACGACGTCGAACGCCGTGAAGTACGGCTGCCGATCTTTCGCGGCCGATGGAGGAAGGGCTTGTTCTGGTGGACGGGTCGACCTCCAGAGGCCTCGACTCCACCCTTCTGCGCCCTGGTCGTGCGAGGTGTCGAGGAGGTGATCGTGAACGACGATGCCGAGATTGGGCTCTACGACATCGGGAGCGTCGAGTACGACGACGAGTCGCACGTCGTCCGGATCCGCTCGAACGTCCCATGCGAGATCATCGCCCGGTGCACGCGCCTGGACGTCGAGCGCATCGACGCTTGAGTACCCGTTCAGCCAGCAGGGCGTGCTACAGCGGCGCCCTTGAACGCCGGGTCCCGGTCTGGTTCAGATGGGTGACGGCGGATCGATCTGATCTGCACGCTGGCCGCGTTCGAGAGCCTCGACCGGCCAGGGGTACATCCACTCGCCCCAGTAGTCGTCTGCGGAACCCGGACCTTCGGGCCAATGCTCAGGATCACAGAGGATGACGACCACGAAGTCCCCGTCGGCGTGCGGACCCACGACGATGCGCGCGGGTGTTCGGCCATCCGATGTACGCCGCCAGACCAGCTCGCCGCGCTCGAAGTCCATGCATTCAGTCAATCAGGGAATGGCTGCCCACTATCGCCGGATTCATGCGGCCAACCGTCGCTCCCTGCCTCGCGGGCGCATCCCGCCATTGGGTGGGTGACGGCTCGCGCGGCGAGACTTCGGTTGTGCTGCGACGCCGAGATGTGGTCCCCGACATCATCCGCAGCCTCGTCCGGGTTGCCGACGGAGCTGCTCACGGCTTGATCGTCAAGGACCTGAACGCCTGGATCCGGCTTGAGTTCCTCGGCGTGGTGGCCCGAACCGGGGTCGCGGAGGCGCTGCGACGCCCGAGAACGCTCGACGAGCTTCTTGGCGAGACCGCTCTCACCGACTCGGACCTGCTGGAGGCCCTGCTCGCACTGGGCATCTCGTTACGAGAGATCCGCTTTCTGCGCGGTCGATACCGCGCGCGCGGTCGACGGCTCCGAGCGATCGCGGGGTCGTCGCCTGATCTTCGCGGCGTCGCCGAGGAGCTGGTCGTGTACGCCAACCGCGCCTACGCGGACATGGACTCGCACCTTCGAGGTGCCCCGGCGGTCGCCTACGACGCCGATTGTGGCGCCGCGGTTGCCGCCGGATCGCGCATCGCTGAGCCCATTCTCGGTCCCGCGGTGCGCGCTGTCAGCCGCCGCGAAGACCCGCAGCGCGTGCTCGACATCGGGTGCGGCAGCGGCGCGTATCTGCGGCACATGCTCGCAGCCGCGCCCACGGCCAGGGGTCTCGGCATCGACCGCGATGCCGGCGCCATTCGAATCGCGTCGGATCTCCTCGAACCCCTCCGAGCCTCAGGACGTTGTGAACTCCAACAGGGCGACATCGAGCAACTGGCTGAGGAGATCGGAGACTTCGACCTCGTCACGCTGCTCAACAACATCTACTACTGGCCTCCTGAACGCCGGTCCGAGATCCTTCGCACCATCCGAGAGGTCATCGCCGCGGGTGGGGTGCTCATGCTCGCTACCGCTACCACCAAAGGCCACGCGTTCAACCGACATCTCGACCTCATGGTTCGAGTCACCGTGAGCAGCCACCGCTTTCCCACGCGCCAAGAGATCTGCGCCGATCTCGCCGACGCCGGCTACATCGACATCGAGACCATCGAACCAGTCCCGAAGACAGGACTCCTCGTCGTGATCGCGCGCAACCCAACACTTCGCGGAGCCTGAGCACCACCGGTCACGAGTGTCACCAAACGCCGGGTCCGCGAGACCACTCGATCATTGTGGGCGCGCCGTCTGCGGTGTCGTCGAGGAGGCTGCCATCATTCCTAGGGTGGCGTTTCGATTCTTGGAGTTCATCCCATGACCCGCCCCAAGAAGCGGTCTGGCGCGATCAGCGCAACCGAGTTCATGGCCCAGCTGCAAGAGGACGCGGATAACCAGGCCAAGAAGGCGGCCTTCGATGCTGAGCTTCAGGAACGCGTGACCGGACTCCGCGCAGCTGAGCAGCCGATCGTTGCTGAACTGCGTGCCGCAGATGTGGAAGTCGACTCGGTCTGGGATCTGGTCAACACGTCTGAGCCATATCCGGCAGCTCTGCCGGTGTTGATGGACCATCTCGAGCGCGGTGACTATCCCGATCGGGTGTTGGAGGGTCTCGGGCGCGCCCTCGGAGTTGAGCCAGCTGTGGCTTTCTGGGAGCGGCTCAAGACCCTCTACCTGGGTTCGAGGAACCCTGGGGCGGAGGATGGCACAGCGGTGGCGTTGGCTGCGTGCGCTACGACGGAGCACCTTGAGGACCTCATCTATTTTCTGTCCATCAACGAGCGTGGAGCATCGCGCATCTACTTCCTTCGACCGATCAGACGTCTAGGTGGTGATCGAGGGCGGAGCCTTCTGGAGTCGCTCCGCGACGACGAGACATTCGGTCGCGAGGCCACCGCTTTGCTGGGTCGGGACACCAACCCGTCTGACGAGTGCTGACGGAACCTGAGCACCGCACACGGTGAGGGCTCGCCCCGAACACCGGATGTGGGTGCAGCTCGTTTCGAACGCAGTCCCGCGGATCCAACGCAGCTGACACGATGGCGGCGTGTGCGCCGATAGCGACGATGTTCCTCGCGAGGCCTATGGCCGAGTCAGTCACCCCGAGCGCTACCTGGTCCTTCACCAGTCCGCCGTCGATCAGATCGACCGGCTTGTCCAGCAGTACTCGCCGGACCGGACCGACGGCGCAGATCTCGATCCACGCGCTGCGTCCGCGTGGCCTGGCTCGCCCGCGGTTCGGCTGACGCCGAGGAACGGTGGTGCTCCGATCACCTTCACGTTCACGCCATTCCCGGGAATAATGACCCGGTTTGGCCACGGCGGACAGGCCGCCTTCCCGGCGTGCGGATGTGACGCATGCGATGAAGACCCCACAGCCGAGGCGTACCGGATGGCGGGGATCGTCGTAGATGTCGTAGCCGGGGGCCTGTCCGAGTCACGTAACCATCGGATGCTGAGACAAGACACCTACGAGTGGCGGCTGACGCGCCTCGACGGCAGCGGCTCGATCGCAATTGGCCCCGCGCCGGTCGAGGCGGAACTCGCTGGCCACCTTCCGTCGGGAAGCACAAGGTGGGTTGCCTGGAGCAGCGTCCCCTGACGCCGGGACAGCGACACCGTCGGCACATTGAGCGAACGCCACCCTCGGCAGCGGCAGAGCTCCGGCGGAGTGGCTGCACTAATCCGA
>DATEEV010000404.1:0-4544 GCA_035281005.1 Microthrixaceae bacterium
TCACGGCAGCAAGCTCCTCAGCTCGTCGGTCAGGCTGGCTCTCGCCACGGATCGTTGGCCGGTCTCGCCGCGCAGGTCGCGCAGCGTCACCGTCCCGGCAGCTCGCTCGTCGTCGCCCACCAGGACGGCGAACCTCGCACCGGAGCGATCGGCTTGTTTCATCTGGGACTTCGCTGATCGACCATCGAAGCCACGCTCGACGTGGATGCCCGCCCGGCGGAGGTCGAGCGCCAGGTCGCGGAGGTCGGTGCCCTCGGAGCCGAAGGCGATCACGAACACGTCCGCGACCGCCGGCTTCGGGTCGAACACCCCCTCGGCGTCACAGGCGAGCAGGACCCGCTCCAGACCCGACCCGAAGCCGATTCCGGGCGTCGGTGGGCCGCCCATCGCCTCGACGAGGCCGTCGTAGCGACCGCCACCGCCGAGCGTCGACTGGCTGGCGTCGATCGCGTCGGAGACGATCTCGAACACCGTGTGGGTGTAGTAGTCGAGGCCGCGCACCAACCGCGGCTCGACCTGCACCGGGACGCCGGCCGCGGCGATGCCGTCCTGGACCTGCTCGAACCGACGCAGCTCATCGCCGGACATCGACTCGAGCAGGGTCGGGTGTCCGGCGATCGCGTCGATGGTCGCGGGCCGCTTGGAGTCGAGCACTCGCATCGGATGGACGTCGATCCGGTCGCGGTCGGCAGGGTCGATCCGATCGCGACGCTCATCGAGCCATCCGCGCAGCGCCTCGGCGTACGTGGCGCGCGTGCCCGGCTCACCGATCGAGTTGAGCAGCAGCCGAAGCTGGCGCAGCCCGAGCGAGCTCAGGGCGTCCCACAGCCCGACGATGATCTCGATGTCGACCTCGGGGTCGGCGGAGCCGATCGCCTCGACGCCGAACTGCGCATGCTGTCGCAACCGGCCCTTCTGAGGCTTCTCGTGGCGGAAGTGGTCCGAGACGTACCAGACCTTCCAAGGGGCCTGGGGGTGGTGCTCGAGGAACGATCGCACGACCGACGCGGTGGTCTCGGGCCGCAGCGCGACGGTGGTGCCGTCGCGGTCCTCGAACGTGTACATCTCCTTGGTGACCACGTCGGTGCCCTCGCCCACCCGGAGGAACACCGCCAGCTCCTCGAGCACGGGAGTGCGGACCTCGCGGTAGCCGGCACCCTCGAACACGGTCCGGAACGCGTCGACCAACGCGCGCAGGCGGTCGCTCTCGGGCGGGAGGACGTCACGCATCCCGGTGAGGGAGCGAGGGGTGGCGGGGCCGGTCACGGGGAGGAGATGCTACCGGGGCCTCTCACGACCACTCGACTCCCATTCCTCCGGTGCTCGTCGCTGTCGGGCCGCCGGGGCGGTCCGGGTCGAGTGACGGTCGCTCGGTACAGTCCCCTCGATGGAGGGGTCACCGAGCGCCGAGATGCCCGAGACCGTCGACGACGCGCGGGCGGTGCTCGCCGCGGCCGACCCGGCGTCGACCTTTCGGGCCATCTCCGGGCTCGCCCGTCCCGGTCACGGCTCGCTGCTCCAGCCACTCGCCTACGACCCGACCCTCGAATACCACGATCCGACCTGCGTGGCGGTCGAGCCCGACATCAAGGAGCCCGACACGATCCACGTGTACGCACGAGCCGCGTTCCCCGCGTTCGACGAGGTGCTCCTCGACGCCTTCGCCGGCCCGTCGGTCGCGCGGATCCTCGACGATCTGCACCATCGGATCTTCGAGGAGGGCTCCAACGTCGCGTTCGTGACGAACCACGGTCAGATCCACGACATCGCGCTGGTGCTCGGTGCGCTCGTGCTCGAGATGGTGCGCGACGATCGCCGCTACGGGGTCCTCGACGACCATCTGACCCTGGACGAGCTCGCCCTCCGGTCGAACGTGTTGGTCAGCCGGATGGTGACCACGCGGCAGGTCTTCGACCTTCCCGCGGTGGCGCTACTGCAGTCGGCGTGCCGAGTCTTCCTCAGCGTCCCCCAGACGGCGAGCCGACGACGAGCGAAACTCGACCCGGCGCTCGTGCGGGCGTCCAACATGGTGATGCGCGAGGAGCTCGAGGAGCGACTCGGGATGGGTGGACAGATCCTGGCCATGGCAGCCTCCGGAAGCCAGGACCTGTCGCTCGCCGCGAACCTGGCGCAGCGAGTCCGATCCACGTGGCGCCACCGCCGGGGTGACGACCCCGGGCCCAGCAAGACCCTCCACCTCCAACCGCTCTACGACGGCACCATCCGGCTGATGCTCGACTGCCGCTACGTGCTCCCGCTCGCGATCTCGCTGGAGCCCCATCACCCCGCGTGCGTGATCGGCTCGATCACGACGGTGCGGGAGCCCGACGACTGCCACCGGATCATGGACTGGATCGCCGCATCCCACCACGCCGCGACCGACATCCCCACGATCTACCACCGCCACGAGGACGACCTCCTGACCCAGGTCCGCGACGCCCTCCGCAGTTGACCGGCGAGTCGCCGTGGCGACTCGCCGGGCATCTGTTACCGCTGGCCTATGGCGTCGACTGGCACACGAAGTGCCCCGGCGTGTCCGGGTGCACCGGCTTCGAGTTGTTCTTGGCATCCGAGGGGAAGACGATCGCCAGCTCACGGAACCCGTTCGTTCCGGTCGTCTTGACCTGGTAGCCGCCGTCGCCCTCGGCCTGGTTCTGGATGTAGCCGTTCAGGCTCGGGCTGATGTCACGGGTGCTGACGTAGTCGCCGTAGGTGGCGGGACACAGGTAGTACACGTTGTAGGCACCCACCGCGTCGATGAGTCGGTCCCCTTCGATCGGGCCGTTCTCGGCGATGTTGGCCTGTAACGCGTCCTGTCCCCACCCGCCGTGGAGGTGGTCGTGGCCGTGGTAGTTCTCGATCCCGGCGAATCGCGACCAGAAGGCGAAATGCGGCCTGATCGGTGCGCCGCTGGCGACGTTCGTCCCCGGTCGCACGTCGACGTAGTCCGTCCCGTGGCCACCGTACTGGTGGTCATGGTCGCGGCCGCCCCACATGGCGTCGGCCCCGTCACCGCCGAAGATGTGGTCCTCGTCGTCGCCGTCGTCGACCTTCGCGTCGATGGACTCCCCGTCGAAGGTCTCGCCACCGATGACCTCGTCGAAGGGATCGGTGATCACCGTGACCTCACCTTGGGCCTCGAGGTCCGGGTCCCAGTGCAGTGACTCCGAGCCCAGAGGCGCGTCGCCGTCACCGGCCACCAGGTCGCTGCCCGGGCCGGCGTGGATCGAGTCACGGCCGTCGGAGCCGACGATGAAGTCGTCACCACCCACGAATCCCGGCTTCGTGTCGTCAGCGCTGAGCAGTCGGGCCTCGCGGAACAACATGCCGGTCTTCCACCGGACGTCGTCGATGAACGGTTCGTTCGGCCTGATCGCCTGGTCGAAGTTGGTGGAAGTCACGAGCTCGTTGACGCCGTCGCCGATCAGGTCGGTGCGGACCTGGCCGAGGTCGCCGAGCTGCACGTCGTCGCCGCGGTCACCCCGCATCATGTCGTTGCCGGCCTGACCGTACTGCTCGTCGTCACCGAGATTGCCGGTGATGAAGTCGTTGCCGAAGCTCGCTCCCGGCGGGCTCGCCGTCATCTCGACGACACGCTCCGCGAGGTCGTAGTCGGACTCCCCGCCCACGAACCGGAAGCCTGCGCGTCCCACGACGGCGTTGTCGTGGCGAATCTCGGCGTTGTCGCCCGCCTGGACGTCGTCCTCGCCCTCGCCGTGGAGCACGTCGTGCGCGTCGCGCAGGTTCGCTCCGTCATTGAGCCGGTCCGAGTCGATCTGGCCGTCGTCGGCCGAGCCACCGCCCAGCATGTCGTCCTCGCCGTCGCCACCGAGGAGCAGGTCGTTGCCGTGGTTGCCTTCCATCTCGTCGGCGCCCTCGTTGCCGAGGAGGGTGTCACCGTTCCATGCCGGCAGCCCCTTGGGTGAGGCGTAGGCCCAGTTCTCGTCGGTGGTCCCGTCGAGGTCGTTGTCCTCGCCGGGTCCGGCTGGCGACTCGTCGCGGGGGTCCCGCTCGTCGCTGAGGTTCTGCGCCCCGTTGCCCTGGCCGAAGATGCGGTCGTCGCCCGTCCCGCCCTCGGCGAGGTCACCGCCGGAGACCAGCGTCGACACCGGAGCGGCCGAGACCAGCTCGACGTCGAAGAGCACGATCGGCGCGGGCGCGTCGCTCGGCAGGTTGCGGTCGACGATCCCGTTGTCTCCGGTGATCCAGTCGTTGCCCGAACCACCCGAGATCAGGGCTTCACCGACGTCACGCAAGGTGTTGCCGACCCGGAGGGCATCGATGATGCCGTCGTTGGCCGAGCCGCCGCCGATGAGGTCGTCGTTCTCGGCCTCACCGAAGATCGTGTCGTCACCGTCGTTGCCCTCGACGTAGTCGGCACCCGCCGCTGCGCCGTCGCCGGCGGTCGATGGGCCGTCGTCGCCGTGGATCCGGTCACCGACACCCTGACCGAAGATGACGTCGTCGCCGCCGTCACCTTCGAGGAGGTCGTTGCCCGACGCGGCTGCCGGTGGCGCGGCGCCGGTCGAGAGGCCGACGTCGAA
>DATEEV010000405.1:0-11203 GCA_035281005.1 Microthrixaceae bacterium
CAAGCGCCCGAGTTGCCTCGTCAGCGTCAACTGCGACCACGGTGGTGCGACCTGAGTGGACCACCGAGACGATGTCGTCGTCGATTCTCCAGCCGGCATGCTCCGCTTCGGCGCGCCACCGGGCCTTGAGCATGACGGTGGGTTCGGTGGTCGTCTTGGTCTGACGTGTTCGCAGCGCGGCCTTCTCGGCCGCGGCGCCGCTCGACGCTCCCCATTCTGCGAGCTGGTCCTCGATGGCCACCCGCCGTTTCGAGAACTGCCGACGCAGGTCGGGGTCCATGTCGATGATCTCGGCGACGCCGTTGACCACTGGGTCCCAGTCGACACCGAGCCGGGCGGTGAGCTGGTGGCGGAGCTCGGCGTCGTACAGGTAGCTGGCGGCCATCTTGTGGCGGTAGATGCCTTTGCCGTCGATGGTTCGCCATCGTCCGTCGGCGCAGCGCACCGAGTTCGAGACGAGCACGTGGGTGTGGAGGTGGGGGTCGCTGTCGCGCGACGTCCGGTGGTCGAACCCGGCCGCGAGGAACGCCGTGGCCTCCACACGGTGGATTCCGTTCTTGCCGGCGCGGCTGAACCCGGCCGTGCGCTCCAGGTAGGCGAGGGCCGCGACCACTGCCGCGTGGTGGGCGTCGGTCACCTGCGCTGCGATGGCGCGGTCACCGAGCCCCCACAGGAGCGACACCGACTTCGGTGAACGGAACGTCAGGTCCCAGCCCGGCGTCGAACGGTTCGCGGCGTGGTGTAGCGACGCGCCGGTATCGAGGTCGCTGCCCGAGAGGACAGCGCGGAGATCGTCGGCGTCGACAGTTCCCTCCATGCCGAGCAGCTCGGCGCTCTCGGACAACCACCGTCCGGGCGCCTCCCTGCCCTCGCTGTAGTAGTCCTCGATCCCACCGGCGACCTGAGCCTGGTAGTACTCCTCGGCCAGGGGCCCGAGGCGGTGCAGGCTCATCATCGACCGCTGCACCGACCCGTTGGCCTCCGGTAGGACCCTGACCATTTCTCTTGGTCAGGGTGCCCACTGCTGGCCGACGCTGTGGTGAGCATCGGAGATGCACCACTGTGGACCTCTCTCGGCTCTCTCTCGATGATCATCGGTTCGGCCGTCAGCCGGCCGTCGTGGAAGTGCGGCCGAGCAGCTCCTCGATCGCTCGACGCGGGATCACGACGCGGCGACCGAGGGTGATCGACGGGATCTCACCAGATCGGACGCAGTCGTAGGCGTGAGCGCGCGAGATGCCGAGTAACTCGGCCGCCTCGGGCACTGACAGGGTCTGGCGGGTCATGGGCTCCATGGGATCCTCCGAGGCCGGTATCGGAAGCCCGGACCATCCAGGCACGCACCGTCTCCTCAGAAGCCCTTAAGCGCGCGGGGATGACCCCACTTCTCGATCGCAACAAACCCACTCGACGCCACGACCGATTCGGGCGGTACCAACGAGAGCGAGACCCCGATCGCTCTGGCTTTAGGCCAGGCGGCGCAGCTCGCTGCCGGCGCTCCGCTCGTCAGACGGGTGGCGCCAGGAGAGCGAAGGCCTCGACGTGTTTCGGACGGACGACGGTGAAATGGGTCCGGTCGACGGTGGCGAGCCGTGAGACCTTGAGCCGTTCCGCGATCGCGACGACACCCGCGTCGGTTCCTCCGAGTGGCAGGTCTCGGTACTGGTCGACGAGTTCCCGGACCCGGGTCCAGTCGTCAGCCATCAGTGGTTCCACTCTCAGGGACCCCTCGAGGATCATGTCGTAGAGAGCAATCTCGGCATCTGCGCCGAGCTGACGATCGAGCAGGTAGGCAGCCTCGGCGACAACCATCGCTGTGGTGACGAACGGTCCGGGGTCGGCCTCGATCACCTCGCGGAACTGGTCGTGATGAGGATCGGATCGGTCAGCTGCCGCGACCAGCGGGCCGGTATCGACGATCAGCACGCGTCAGCTCTTGCCAAAGCCTTCAGCGAGGAGTTCATCGATGCGATGGCTGGTGCCCCCATCGCTGGCGCCGATGCCGACCAAGCGCGGCCTGCGTCGCGGCGTCGGGGCGTCGTCGAGGACGTGACCTTCGAGCAGCTCCGTCGCGAGAGCGTCGGCCGTCGTTCCGCGCGCGGCCGCAGCCGCTTCGAGCTTGCGAGCCAGCTCGTCGGGAACGCTGATGGTCGACATGACGCCGAGTGTACAAGTGGCCCGCGGCGGCAGGCCCGGCTGGATCCCAGAGGCTCTCGAACGGTCGGGAATCGCTGTCGTTGACGAGATCGAGCGTCGATGAGCGATGACGGCTCTGCTAATCCCTTGCTAATCCGCGTCGTGACACGGAGTGGTTTCGGGCGGACGCCGTGGACTGAAAACCCTGGATTTCCGGGCTAGATTGCACGGGACCACACAGCGAAGACGCCCTGACGGCCCCTCGTAATGAGCAGGTCAGGAGTTCGATTCTCCTCTCGGGCTCCGAGTCAAACGCCAGGACGTTACGGCGCGCTGGCGCTCGGCACGACGAGCGCCCGGCGGTCCCGGTTGCAGGCGACGCGGACGTGACAGCCCTTCAGGTGGTCGTTGACCAGTCCGAGCGATTGCATCGCCGCGTACGCCGTCGTCGGTCCGATGAATCGAAAGCCGTGGCCGCGCAGCGCCTTCGCCAGCGCGGCGGACTCGGCGGTCACGCTGGGCAGGTCGCCGAGGCGCTCCGGGATCGGCCGCCCTCGGCGGGGCGGTTCGAACTCCCAGACCAGCGCCGCGAGTGACCCGCAGCGATCCTGCACGTCGAGCGTTGCCCGGGCGTTGGCGATCGTCGCCTCGATCTTCCCGCGGTGACGCACGATCGCCGCGTCGTGAAGCAGACGCTCGACATCGCGTTCTCCGAATCGGGCCACCCGTGTCGGGTCGAAGCCGGCGAACGCGTTGCGGAACCCCTCCCGCTTGCGAAGGATCGTGAGCCATGACAACCCCGACTGGAAGCCCTCGAGGCAGAACTTCTCGAACAGGCGCCCATCGTCGGTGACTGGTCGGCCCCACTCGTCATCGTGATACGCGATGTATTCGGGAGCCGACAGGCACCAACCACAACGACGCCGCCGGTCCGGACCCGGTACCACCGAGATCGCGTTCCAGTCGGTCGACATCAGCTCGGCGACCAGTTCGGATCGCGGCCGGCCATGCCGACGACTCGGTCGAGCAGCGGCGCCGTGTCAGGCACGGGCACGCGGGGGCCGAACATCCCTGGCGTTCCGTCAGCAGAGAAGCCCTGCACGAAGCTCTCGACCGCGTCGAGGGACTTCGAGTCGACGTCGTACGGCTGGCCGGTCGCCCGTGCCACGTCCCATCCATGGACGATCAGTTCGTCGAGCGCGACGAGGCCCGCGATCTCACCCGGCAGGTCGACGCCGCCGGCCTCGGTCATGCCGGTCCAGGCATCGGGCTGCTTCCATGCGGCGGCGAGCTTGTCGAGGTCGGCGGGAATTCGGCGGCGCCAGTCGTCGGTGAGTCGCGACGCGTCAGGCGACGGAGCCTGCGAGCCTCCGGGAGGCGTCTCCTTGTCGGCGGCCCACGTGAAGGCCAGCGCCAGGCCGCCGACGTGGTCGACGAGATCGCCGAGGGAGTAGTCGGGACACGGCGTCGGCCCGGTCAACTGGTCATCCGAGACATTGCGGATCAGTTCCGCCATCGTCGTGGCGGCGGCGCTCAGGTCGTGATCGTTCATGTGCTGGTCACCTCCGGCTGGTTCAACGGCAACACGGCTATGACGAGCGAGGCAGCGAACCTTCATCGGATCACGCGGCACGAGCCTTCTGTTCGTTGGAGACTCGCGTCGTGAGCGGGCTCGATCTCGTGGTGCTCGGCACGGCCAGCCAGGCCCCGACGCGTACCCGCAACCACAATGGCTACCTCTTCCGATGGGACCACGAAGGAATCCTCGTCGACCCCGGAGAGGGCACCCAGCGGCAGTTCACCTTCGCCGGGGTGTCGACCCGACGGATCACCCGAATCCTGCTGACTCACCTTCATGGCGACCACTGTCTCGGACTGCCCGGCGTGCTGCAGCGACTCGCCCTCGACGGTGCCGGCGCCGGCGTTCCCGTCGCGTTCCCGGCAAGTGGCCTCCCATATGTGGAGCGCCTCACCAACGCGAGCATCGGGCGCCGCACCCCTGTCCGGCTCGACCCGATCGATGAGGCGGGCGCGGTCGTCGCCGACACGCCGCTTCGCATCACCGCCCGTCCCCTCGAGCATCGGATCCCCACTCTCGGCTGGCGCATCGAGGAGCCCGAGCGGGTCCATCTCCTGCCGGACCAGCTCGCGGCGATGGGGATCGGCGGGCCCGACGCCGGTCGACTCCTCGCCGAAGGATCGATTCGTGTGGGTGATCGCATCGTCACCGTCGACGAGGTCGGCGAGCGTCGTCCCGGTCGATCCGCCGCGGTCGTCATGGACACCGCGGTCTGCGACGCGGCGGTGACGCTCGCAGCAGGTGTCGACGTCCTGCTGGCAGAAGCCACGTTCCTCGAGTCCGAATCGCACCTCGCGCGCGACTACGGACACCTCACAGCCCGCCAGGCAGCCACGATCGCCCGGGAGTCCGGCGTGGGGCTGCTGGTCCTCAGCCACTTCTCGTCGCGCTATCCGGACGCGGCCGGCCACCTCCTCGAGGCCGCGGAGGTGTTCCGCGATGTGGTGGTGGCCGACGACCTCGCGATCATCCCGTTCCCGTCGCGACATCCAGCCTGAGCAGCAGGCCGAGGCGATCCGGCTTCCTTGCACGCGCGAGCGGTCAGAGGATCAGACCGCGGCCCAGAGGTGCCAGTCGCCCGGGACGCCCTTGAGGGTCCGGGTCCCCCGGTCCTCGAACTCGAGCTCGGAGCCGAACACGAGGTCTTTCACGGTGCTGGTCACGAGGACCTCGCCCGGACCGGCGAGCCCGCTGACCCGTGCACCGATGTGGACCCCGATCCCGGCGACGTCATCGGTGCGACGTTCCACCTCACCGGTATGGAGGCCGGCCCGGACGTCGATGCCGAGCGATCGAACCGCCTCGCGCAGCCCGCAGGCTGCGCGCACCGCCCGTCCCGGTCCGTCGAAGGTGGCGAGCAGGCCATCGCCAGTGCGCTTCACCACGACGCCGCGGTGCCGCTCGACTGCCGCCGCGGCTGCGTCGTCGTGCCGCTCGAGCAGCGCTTTCCACGCTTTGTCGCCGAGCGTCGCGGCATGTGCGGTCGAGTCGACGATGTCGGTGAACAGCACCGTCATCAGCACCCGGTCCACGTCGACGGGTCGCGACACCGGTGCTCCGGTGATGAACTCGGTGATGGCGTCGAGCACCGGCTCCTGGTCACCCGTGCGGTCGCCGAGGTGGAAGTCACCGGGAACCTCGGCCATGCGAGCGCCGGCGATGTGCTGGGCGAGATACCGGCCCTGGTCCACGGGGACCAGCGGGTCACCAACGCGGTGGACGACGAGCGTCGGGACTCGGATGGCCCCGAGTGCGTGGCGGACGTCGATGTCCGCGTTGTGTCGAAGGATCGTCGCGACCACCCCGGGCGACGCGGTTTGACGCTCGTAGCGCGCCATGAACTCGACACCCTCCTCGTCGTCGACCTCGCCGAGGAAGAACCCGAGCGCATGGCCGGTGCCCCACTGCTCGCGGACCTGGCCGATGAACCAGTCGACGAGCTCGGGGTCGCGGCCGATCTCGTAGTCGGGTGCCAGCAGGCAGCGGGCGAACGTGCCCCACAACACGAGTGACTGGACGCGCTCGGGGTAGGTCGTCGCGAACAGCGTCGCCAACGGTCCGCCCTCCGAGATCCCGATCACGACCGCCCGGTCGATGCCGGCCGCGTCGGCGACGGCGCGCACGTCGTCCATCCGATCCTCCGCGCTCCCGGTGCCGAGCGACCGGTCCGAGCAGCCCGTCCCGCGCTTGTCGAACACGGTGATCCGACCGAACGCTCCCAGCCGGTCGCGGATCGCGGCGTACGCCGGGAGGTCCCAGAGCAACTCGACGTTCGAGACGAACCCCGGGATGACGAGGATGTCGATGGGGCCCTCACCCACGCACTGGTAGGCGATGCTCAGCTCGCCGCTCTGCGCGTACCTCGTCGTGGGCGACGCCATCGGCAGACCGTACCTGCCTGCGGGCTCCGGACTTCGATGTGCAGGACTGCTTAGGAGGGAGGGAAGAGCGCGGCGTTCAGCTCGGCCTCGGCGATGAGTTGGTCAGCGTCGCCCTGTACCAGGAATCCGGCGGCGACGGCCTCCGCGGCCGAGGCCTCGAACTCCTGGAGGTAGGTGTCGAAGGTCCCGTACATCTCGACGAGCGTGTCCTGGTCGAACGGGATGGTCGTGCCGAACAGCACGCAGATGTCGAGCTCGCCATCATCGGAGGCCTCGATTGATTCCTCGGACGGATCACCAGTGGAAGCCGCGACCGGCACGTCCACGAGCGGCGTCCGCACGCCGCCGACCGCGATCTGGTTCTCGTCACGGATGACTTCAGCCACTTCGTCGTCGTCCTCGTCGAGTTCGATGCGCTCGGCCTCGGGTGGGGGCTCGCCGCCCGCCACCCAGCCGACGAGGTGGTGCACCGCCGCCGAGAGAACCTCATGCTGTGGGCCGATGTTGATCGGCTCGGTGCAGCCCAGCAGGTCGCCCGAGCTCGCGTCGCGAGGCCCGCCGAGCAGCGACCGCATCATGTGCTGGTCGGTGTGCGCGGTGCCGGCGACCTCCCACGTTCGAACACGGTCGCTGTCGGGCTGCCGGGCGTTCGAGTAGCCGAGCACCGTCAGGTCGGTCTCGGTCTCGAAGATGAGCGTCGGCTCGTCGCGGTCGGTGCGGACCTGGACGGAGCCCACGGTGAACTCCGCCCCCTCCACGCTGTCGTCGGAGTTGCTCTCGTACAGGCCGTCGAGTGGTGCCGGATTGGCGCCGCGGCTGTGGATCAGGAACGCGTCGTAGACGGGGTCGAGTGGGTGGAGGGCGTTGAGGACGGTGGTGAGGAAGCCGGCCGACTGCGATTCGCCGGCCGCGATGACGTACTGGGGCTGGAGGCCACCCAGCATCGCGTCGGGACGCTGGAAGATCGCCCGACCGACCTGGCTGTAGATGTCGAACGCATACGCGTCGCCCGGGTGCTCGAGGGTCCCGTACCGAGCGGGGTCGACGTTCTTCAAGCCGCTGGTGTCGGCGCTCGCGCCGGTCTCTGCCAGCGCCTGCGAGTCGGGGGTCACCTCGAGGAGCGTTTCGCCGCCCTCGATCCCCTGAGCCTGGGCGCTGACCGCGACATAGGCGTGTCCTTCGCGGCCGATCTCCTCGGCGAGATAGGCCCAGTCGGGCGACGACTCGATGGCGCTCACGTTGAGCCACTCGACGAGCACCGTGCCACTGAAGCTCTGAGCAGGTGGCCGGCGCACGATGACCCGGGTTTGGTAGTCGGCCTCGTCGCTCAGCGCGGCCGTCCACTTCCCGTCGTCGGGCGTGTCGACGGACTCGAAGCTCGTCGCGGTGCCGGAGACGAAGAGCTCCTCCTCCGTGTACCCGGCAGCCGGGGGAACGGCCGGCTGCGGCTTCGCCATGCCGGCGCCCTCGGCGGGCGGGGGCGAGATCTCGGGCGTCGGGACCGTGTACTCGCCGGCCTCGAGCGGCGTTGCTTCTGACTCGGCGTCGCCACCGCCGTCGTCATCGGAGCATCCCGAAACGACCACCAACGCGGCGAGCGCCACTGCCAACGACCGACGCGTCACACCAGACCAACCCATTCCGAACCCCCCTGTGCCGAGACGGACCCTACCCGTGGTCCGCGAGCCCTCGGGCGTCAGGCGTAGGTGGCGGCCATACTGACGATGATCCATCGGGGGGTGGCCATGGACACGGTGATCGACTCGGATCAGCACCTGTACGAGCGGCGCACGACGTGGGCCGACCACATCGACCCGGGCCTCTCAGAGCTCGCGCTCGGCATCGTCGACGACGAGCTCGGCTATCCCTGGCTCACGTGGCAGGGCCGGCGGATCGGCGCGGCGGACGTGCAGATCCCGGGCGATACCGCCGCGATCGGTCGGCACCACGATCGGCGACGCCGGCGCCTGCCGCCCGAGTACGACTACGACGAGGTGTTACCCGACCACTACTGGGACCCGGCGGCCCGCGCCGCGCACCTGTCCACCATGGGCCTCGACGAGGCGGTCGTGTTCCCGAACTTCGGCCTGCTGTGGGAGCGGGCACTGTCGGGGTCGCTCGACGCCCTCACGGCCAACATGGCCGCATGGAACCGGTGGTGCGCGTCGGTGGTCGCCGACGGCCGAGGGCGGCTGCACCCGGTCGCCCACCTCACTCTCCGCGACCCGGCCTGGCTCGAGACCCAGCTCACCGAGCTGTCGGCGGCGGGGGTCCGGCTCGCGATGATCGCCCCGGCCGCGGTCGACGGGCGGCCGCTGTCGCACCCCGATCATGACCGACTCTGGGCTGCCTTCATCCACCACGGCATCGCACCGGTCTTCCACGTCGCCGACCAACCCCGCATCCTCGACGAGGCGTTCTACACAGACGCCGACGACAGCGTCGTTCCCGTCCTCGAGTCGGTGTTCCTGTGGGTGCCCGCGGCCGTCGCCGTGACGGACCTGATCGTCAACGGCACGCTGGCCCGTCACCCCGACCTCCGGATCGGGATCGTCGAGCTCTCCTCCATCTGGGTGCCGCAGTACCTCCTGATGCTCGACGGCGGCTGGGACTTCACGTCTCGGCTGAACGGATCGACCCCGGCCGACCTGGACATGCGGCCCAGCGAGTACTTCGCTCGGCACGTCCGCGTCTCCTCCTTCTCCTACGAGGCTCCCAGCCGCCTCACCGCCCGCTCCGGTGACCTCTACATGTGTTGCAGCGACTTCCCGCATTCCGAGGGCACCGCCACTCCGCTCGACGACTACGAGCGAGCGGGCAGTCGCCCCGACGAGGCGCCGAGCCTGTTCCGCGACAACGTCGCCGAGCTGCTCGGGCGGTAGCGCGCCGGCGGCGCCGGCTAAGTCCGCGTACTGGGCGTCCACGCCTGCGCGGAGCGCCTCGCGATCCAACACGCCGGGCAATGCCCGAGAACGGACTGTCACTGGGGATCGCCGCCCTTGACCGGGCTCCTCAGTACGGCCGGGTCGGGTCGACGTTGCCCTGCCCGAAGTCGCCCTCCACCTCGATGATGCCGTCCTCGATGCAGTAGAAGCCGTCGCCGTTGTCGTCCTCCCCTCCCAGCTCGGGGGACAGGCGTTCGAAGGCCCCGCCCTTCACGCGGACCAGCATCGAGCAGGTCGAGGGCACGCCGGTGGCGGACGGATCGGTGACGACGTGAAGCCCGCCGCCGTCCCACTCGGTCATCTGCTGGGTGGCCTCCATCACACACTGACGGCTGATCTGCCCGCCTGACTTCGCCGCGCAGTCCTTCGCCGCCCGCGCGAACAGGAGCCCGGCGGAGAAGGACTGGATGCTGAGCCCCGCGACCTTGCCCTCGCCAGGCCCGTACTCGTCCATGACATCGAGGAACTCCCGGACCCCGGGGAACTCGTCGGCCTCTTCGAAGGGGTGGATGGTCATGGTGATGATCGCCCCATCGGCGGAGGATCCACGGCTGACCAGCTTCTCGTCGTACTGGTTGCCGGCGGAGAAGGTGATGCCCTGGTAGCCCTTCGTCTCGAGCTCGGCGAGCAGCGACGAGTACCCCTCGGGCTCGCCGATGAAGCTCACCGCGGTGGCACCGACGTCGATCACCTTCTGGGCAGTGACCGAGAAGTCCTGGTTCAGCAATGCATAGGTGATGTCGTCGACGAACCCGTAGCCGACGTGCTGTGCCACCGCCTTGCTCTGTTCCTTGTTCATGCGGATGGACGGGAGACCCTCGCCGTAGACGAAGGTCGTCTTCTCGACCTCCGTGGGGTAGAGGGCCTTGATGCTCTCCAGCGGGCTGGTCGCCTTCTTGTGCGCCGGGTTCGGGATCGGCTGGACGACGCCGTTCGCCTCGGAGAAGTCCGTCGACACCGCGAAGCCGGCGAAGGCGATCATCTTGCACTTGTGGAAGTCGGAGCCGTCCTTGCCGGTGAAGACCAGGTTGTCCTGCGCGAAGCCGCCTCCGACCATCGCGAAGGTGTCGCTGCATGCGGTGGTCATCGCCTTCTCGACCTTGGTGAGCTGACCGTCGAGGTCGATGACCTCGAGCGGGAGCCCGCCGATGCCGCCCTGGCTGTTGCACCAGTTCGCGAACGCGACGGTCGCGTCGTACATCTCCGCGAGCAGCCCAGGTCGCGCCTCGTTGGTGCGGTCGTTGGCGACGCCGACGTAGAGCTTGTCGGTTCCGCGGCCGGCTTCGTCGGCCTTGACGGTGACCTTCGTCCCGTCGACGTCCTCACCACACGGGCTGTCCATCGTGCCGAACGCCGCGACGCCGCCACCCGATGCCGACGCCTGCGTCGTCGATGACTCCTCGTCGTCCGCGGAGTCGCCACCGTTGGCACCGCACGCGGCGGCAACCAGCGAGAGCGAGACGAGCAGCGCTGCCAGCGGTCGTTTCATCAGTTCGGATCCTCCCGTGCGGCTCCGGCACCGTACCGTCGAACCATCCTGAAACGCTCTGCGCTCGGCGCGCGATGAACCCCGACCGCGACGGACCCGCGACATAGGGTCGAGCGCATGGGCGTCAGCACATCGGTTCGACCAGTTCATCGCCGCTTGCGGGTGGCAGGCCTTCTGTTGGGGGTGATGTCGCTGGCGGCGGCGTGCGGCGGCGATGGCGAGGCCGGCGAGGACCTCGTCAGTCCGGAGGAACGTGTCGCCGCCAAGGAGCGGGCGCTCGAGGACGCGCAGGAGGCGTACACCGAGGCGAGCGACCAGTTCTGTACGAACAGCGACGCCTATATCACGGCGATCGATCGCTACGGCCAGGTCCTCGACGAGGCGTCCGTGACGGTCGGCGACGTGAAGGCTGCAGGCGCGGACCTGCAGGCACCCCGTGAGGAGGTCGCGTCCAGTGTCGACGTCGTGCTCGCCGCGCGCGACGACGTCGCGACGGCGGAACAGGAGTTGGCCGACGCGCAGGACGCGCTCGAGGCGTCCCTGTCGGACTCACCGGGCACGACCGACGATGATGACGAGCCGACGACCACCACGACCCTCGTTTCGCCCGCCACGGTCGACCGGGTGGAGGAGGCCGAATCCGATCTCGCCGCCGCGGCGGAGGGCATCAACG